>JAILHY010000118.1 GCA_024695575.1 Lachnospiraceae bacterium | reverse complement strand
GCGTTTGATGAGGCTATAACAGAGATCCTTGAAAGCGATGCAGAGGCTGAGGGGGAGACTGTTGTCATCGCATTAGTGGATCTTGATGAGTTCATGCGGGTTAACACGGATTTTGGCAGAGATGAGGGAGACAGAGTCCTGATCGACACCGGAAGATACATCGCATCCAAGGCCGGTAAAAACGCTAAGGTCTTCCGTATCGGCGGCGATGAATTCGGTATAATCTTCAGGGGAACAGAAGAAAGAGAAGATGTTTTTCTTTTGCTGGAAGATCTACGCAGGAATTTCAATGTGACACTGCCTGATAAGACAGTAATGACTATGACTATAGGAATGGCTACTGCATTTGAGGATGCCAACCGTTGTGCGGAACTGATCCGTAAGGCTGACAGTGCTCTGTACCGTGCCAAGATCAGCGGCCGCAACAAGGTAGCCATGGCCAAAGAAGAAAAGATGATCCCCAAGACCGCACATTTTACACAGGATCAGCTTAAACGCCTCAATAAACTCAGTAAACGTGAGGATATAGGAGAGGCCATCTTATTAAGGGAAGCGCTGGATATGCTCTTAAAGAAGTACGACATATAGGAAATGAATCTGTTTGATAACAGAGGGACCTCGCTGTATAATGAATGCAGCGAGGTTTTTCTTTTATCATAACAAACGGGGGAAACAAAAATGTACGAAGCGAGTTTTGAATCACTTTACAGGCATGAGTGTCCCGATTGGTTCAGAGACGCGAAGTTTGGTATCTGGAGTCACTGGGGGCCCCAGTCTGTGCCCATGTGCGGCGACTGGTATGCAAGGAACATGTATATTCAGGGGCAGGATCAGTATGAGTATCACTTAAGGACCTACGGGCATCCTTCCAAGTTCGGATACAAAGACATCTGCGCACTATGGAAAGCGGAGAATTTTGATCCGGATGCACTGATGGCCAAGTATTACAAGGCAGGTGCAAGATTCTTTGTTGCACAGGCTTCGCACCACGATCATTTCTTTAATTACGCGTCCAAGCTTAACCGGTTTAACAGTGTTGAGGTGGGACCACACAAGGATATTTGCGGTCTTTGGAAGGAAGCAGCAAAGAAATTTGACCTTCCTTTTGGTATGACGGAGCATCTTGGAGCTTCTTTTGCATGGTGGCGTTCAAACAAGGGAGCAGATACCTACGGCCCTTACGCAGGAGTTCCTTATGACGGAAACGATCCTGCATATCGCGACTTTTACCATGATAATTATGAGCACGTTGCAGCACCGGGAGAGGAAGACAAGTGGGTTTGGCTTACAAAGAATAAGGCTTTCCACGAGTACTGGCTCAAGGTAATGCATGAGATAATCGACAATTACCAGCCGGATCTTCTCTATTCCGACAGCAGTCTTCCTTTTGAAGAGCCGGAAGATCCTGATAATCTGGTAATTCCCGAAGGAAACGGACTTTATACTTACGGATTGGATGTGGTTGCTCATCTTTACAATACTTCGGAAAAGCTCCACGGCAAGAATATCGCGGTTTACACCCAGAAGAGCCGTAATCCGAAGATCTACAGGGTAGGCACACTTGATATCGAACGAAGCCAGCTTCCGGATATATCTCCTGAACCCTGGCAGTCTGAGACCTGCATTGGCGGTTGGTTCTATGACAAAAAAGCTAAGTATAAGACACCTCGTCATATTGTGGATATTCTTATCGATACAATTGCAAAGAACGGAACGATGTTACTCAACATTCTTCAGCGTCCTGATGGAACCATAGATGAAGAAGCCGAGTTTATTCTTTCTGAGCTTACTGACTGGTTTGCGATAAATTCCGAAGCAGTATACGGTACGAGACCCTACAAAGTTTCGGGCGAAGGTCACGCAAGCGTTATAATAGACGGATTCAGGGAAGATCAGGTTGATTGGAAGGATGATGATTTCCGTTTCGTTCAGAAGGACGGAAATGTGTATGCATTCGTTATGAAACCTGCCGATAGAAAAACCGCAGTTATACACTCGCTTGCAGAGGAAAATCCTGTTTCCAAAGTCGAGTATCTGGGATCCGGCCCTGTAAGCTTCGTGCAACATTCGGGGGTACTTATTGCGGATCTTCCCGATAATAGAGACAAGCATATGCCCGGTGCATTAAAGATAAGTTTTTGACATCGCTTACTTTGTTAACCAATGATCACGTAACCGTAAAAGAAACCGCTTCGCCTGCGGGTACAGCGATTACGCGGTAAATATCGGATGTCCAGGCCCATTTGAGCCTTGAGTCTGTAATGGGAATCACTTCACAGGAGAGCATTACATCCCCGGAGAATTCTATGGAAGCTCCGGGGATCTTTATTGTTCTTTCAGCAATTTCGGGCTTGGCGGCAAACATCAGGTTAAGGCTGTAACTACTTTGGGCTTCGGGATTTGTGAAGGCAACCTTATCCTCTACCACAACCCGTTTTCCTTTGATCAGGGATACATGTCTTGTGTATGAGGAAACTCCCGCAGATTCGGGATATGCTCCCGCAATATCCATGCTTATATCGCTTATATCGGAATCGAAGGAAGTTCTGACATTTGAAGCTTTGAACCCGGCCCCTGCTGACTGCATAACTCCGTTTATAGTGGGCAGGTTGTGATATTGAGACTGCATGGTCCATATGTCATAGCGCTCATCTGAGAAAGTTTTGGCGGTATAAGTTTCTACGCCAACGTCGATAAGTATGGGCTTTCCATCTTTATAGAGCGTTATCGAACCTGTGTCGTTGTGATTATGGGAATCGTCGTTATCGCCTGCCTTGACGGCAAGAGTGAAATATCGGTCTCTGGCAATGAACAGGCCGACACTTTCGTAATAGCACTCTTTGTGAATGATATGAGCAGAAGTATCATAAGCAAGCATATCTGCAGAGGCAAACAATTCCTGCATCCGATTAAAGAGGTTGATCTCTTCCTCGTTTTTGGGAAGATTTTCTTTCAGCGCCATCTTGTAATCATTAGCCGCATACCGCATCATCTCAGCATCGTCGATCGCCTTTGCAAAAAGAAACTCCCCGGCGCACGCACGATCCAGCACAGCGGAACAGTCTGCGTAGTTTATATAGTAGCGTCCGTCTACGTTTACATTAAAGATGTAGTCGGCGATATTCTTTATCTTGGGTTCGGAAAAAACTTTAGTGTACATACCGCCTGTCACTGCATTTAAGGTAAGAGTTGCGTTAAAAAGGCAGAGTGCCGAGCGGCGGTAATAGTGAGGCCCTTCGTCACAGCAGCCGTCTTCACCGTAATCCTTCAGGAAACAATCGATGGAATAAGAAGCTTTGTTTATGACAGTACGGGCAAATTCCTCGGATGAATCAAGGAGAAATACAGAATTAAGCACATTCTGGATGCACCAGACAGTCCAATTGCACATGGGTTCAGAACCGTTACCCATCCACCAGAAATGCCGGTTCATGTATGGCTCGTAGATGCGATGAGTTAACTCGGAACTGATCATTTTGTTGATAAACGGAGAAACTTCATCGAGTTCATCGGACAAAAGATAGGAAACAGTTGCAAGCAAAGCACCGGTTTCTGCCGCAAAAAGGTCGATTACAGGATCCGTTACATCGGGAAGCGGATAGTTTTGCCCGCCCCGTTCGTAGGAATTGTGGGCAGGAAGCTGCCAGGCGGACTCCTCGCAAAGAGAGTATATCCCGTTCACGATCCCATCCATGAAACGTCCTTTGTGTTCGATGCATTCACCCATCACAAGAGCATTCAATGCGTGCCTCTTTTCGAAATTGAGGCTTTCAAAGTGGCTGCGGTTTCCGTTTCGGCTGAATTCCATGAAGGCGGTTATGGGAATGGCTTTGAATTCATAGTTAAGGTAGGATTCTGCTTTGGAAAGCGCATTTTCCGTCACAACAGAGGGAAGTGCCTCGTATCCATCCCGTTCACATGCTTTCGGGAAAGGTTTAAAATCGTGTAATTCTGATATGTTCTTTGCTATCTCCGTGTACATTGAGATCCCCTTTTATTAAATTTCCGTATGCTATTTACTCAGTTACCTGATCACCATTATAATTGATTGTGACGGGCAATGTAAATAACATAACTGCCCGGTGAAAAAGGGGAAAAATAATGAAAATGCTATGGAGACTCAGTAAAGAGGCCATTCGCTACAAGTCACTTTATATCATAGCGATCCTCTCTACGCTTGTCCTGACGGGTATTAACCTTGCCGCGCCAAAGGTACTGTCCAGAATGTCCGGTATTGTAAGCGACGGCGTTGACTCTCAGGGAATGAACATCATTTTAAAGCTCACGGTGATTCTCGTGGCGCTTTATCTGTTTCGCGTTCTTTTCAGATTCTTAAGCAATTACCTTGCACACAAAGCAGCCTGGCATCTGGTGGGGGACATGCGAACCCGGACCTATGACAAGGTTGAAAGAATGCATCTTGGTTATTTTCACGACAAGCAGACAGGTGATCTCATGAGCCGTATCGTAAATGATACCAGGGATTTTGAGCTTCTTTATGCGCACATGATCCCTGAGACCATCACTAACGTGGTGACCTTTATCGGAGTGTTTGTTGTTCTTCTTACCATCAACTGGAAACTTGCTCTCATTACCTGCGCACCTATTCCGCTTATTTTTATCTCCGGGATCATTTTTTCAAAGAAGGTACGTCCGTTTTTTCGCATCTCGCAAAAGAAAATGGGCGAGTTAAACGGAAAACTTCAGGACAACCTTTCGGGAATTCATGAGATCCAGTCCTTTGGCCGTGAGGAGTATGAAACGGATCAGGTGAATGTTAAGAATTTCGAGCATATAAAGGCAATGCTCACTGCGTTAAAGATCAGTGCCATATTCCATCCGTCGGTTGAGTTTATATCGTCTCTCGGTACTGTACTTATCGTTTCTTTTGGCGGATATCTTGCATGGAAAGAGGGGTTGAGAGTAGAGGATATCGTTGCCTTTCTTTTGTATCTCGGGCTTTTCTACGGACCTATTACCGGACTTGCCAACCTTCTTGAAAACATGCAGCAGTCCATGGCCGGTGCCGAGCGTGTGCTTGCCGTGCTTGACGCTCCCTGCGAGATAGAGGATAAAGAAGGCGCAGAGCCTCTTAAGGATGTTAAGGGTGAGATCGAGTTTAAGAACGTAAGCTTTTCCTATGAAACAGGAGGGGAAGTTTTAAGTGATATTTCTTTTAAATGCGAAGCGGGAAAGATGCTGGCTCTCGTTGGCCCCACGGGCGTAGGAAAGACTACCCTGACACAGCTTATTTCAAGATTCTACGAACCGACGCAGGGTCATATCCTCATAGACGGTCACGACTTAAGCGATGTTACCATGGAAAGCTTAAGACAGAATATATCACCGGTTTTGCAGGATACATTTCTTTTTAACGGAACTATAGCCGAGAATATCGGATATGCGGTGCCTGAGGCCAGTCTTGATGAGATAAAAGAAGCCGCAAAGGCTGCGAATATACATAATGACATCCTGGAAATGCCCGATGGCTACGACACTCTTGTGGGTGAGCGTGGATTAAGGCTTTCGGGCGGTCAGAAACAGCGTGTGGCCATTGCCAGGGCAATACTTCGAAAGTCGCCCGTAATTATCCTTGATGAAGCGACCGCATCCGTTGACGTTGAGACAGAACAGCAGATTCAGCAGGCCATTGCAGGTATTGCCGGATCACGGACCATCATAGCCATCGCTCACAGACTTTCCACTATCCGAAATGCCGACAAGATCCTTGTTATTGAGGACGGTAAGGTTGTTGAAAGCGGGACTCACGACGAGCTGGTGGCTCTTGGCGGAAGCTACGCCCGCATGAGCGCGATCCAGACGGCCAATGCAGCGGGGATAGCCTAGGATACAGAGGATTACAGATGTCAGAATATTGGATAGGACTTAAAACACCTTTTTTTGAACTGAAGAATGAAAAAGAAACCTTTTTCGGAGGCAGACAGCAGTGGTTTGATTCAAAGCGTTTAAGGGGTTATGCCTGCGGGGTCATTGCCTGCGCTAACATCCTTACTCATTGCAGGCTTTGGGGAAGCGATTCTTTTCGAAAGATTCCGGAGTGTGAAGAGTATCTGAAGCTTTCCCGCGATCTGACGCGTTTTTATCTTCCGGTAATACCGCGGTTTGGCATGAACGGCATGTTTATGGCTCTCGGAATTAACATATATTTCCTGATTCACAGGCTTCCGTACCGCGCATTCTGGGGCATCTCGAAAAAGAAGATCGATTCCAGGATCGGAAGAATGCTTGCCGCAAACATACCGGTGTGCCTTGCCATCGGTCCTAATTTCCCCAATCTCTTTGGTAATCATCGTTTGACCCTGTACAGGAAGAACGGAAACTCCTACGAGCCTTCGGACAGCACCAGAGCCCATTATGTTTCCGTCACCGCCATGGACGGCGACTGGTATGAGATCTCCACGTGGGGATATAAGATGTACATAAACAAAAAGGAGTACTTCGAGTATATCAGGAAGCACTCCTCGTCGCTTTTCTCAAATGTTCTGGTGGTAAAACCTCTACATTCTGCATGCGGAGCTTGTTAACTGCAGGGAATACACCCGTGTGGTATAATGCCCTTAAGTATGATCTGCGAGGCGAAACATCATGGAGATGAACGAGGTACTCTTTGACAATATTATTAATACAGCCCAGGATTGCGTGTTCTGGAAGGACAAGGACCGCCGCTTTGTAGGTGTTAACAAGGCATTTCTTGATTTCTACGGTTTCGAGTCTGCCGATATTCTCATAGGCAAGACCGATGAAGACATGGGCTGGCATTCTGATCCGGAGCCCTTTAAGCAGGATGAACTGAGGGTTCTTGACGGACACAGTACCTATAAGGTTCTCGGTAAGTGTTTCATAAGGGGCGAAGAAAGGGATATTATCGCCAGCAAGCGTCCTATTTACGAAAATGGTGAGATCGTTGGCCTGGTTGGAAGTTTCATGGACATAACCGAAGTTCACAGACGCAATATGGCCTCCACCCGTTCACAGATTCTTTATACTCCCGCTACGCTTAAGCCTTTCGCATATTTTGACAATATTATTCACGAAATATCCATGGATGAGATCCTGGACCCTCTTACCGGGATCATCAGCAGGGGATATTTTATTGACTTTGCCAAATCTTTGGTGAGCAAGCAGATTCCTTTTACCCTTTCCATCATCGATCTTGATAACTTCAAATACATCAACGATACCTACGGTCATCATGCGGGAGATATAGTCCTTTCAGATGTCTCAAAGGCACTGGCCGAGTTTGTGGGCGAGAATGGCGTGGTGGGTCGTTTCGGAGGAGACGAGCTTCTTCTTATCAACTTCCGTGATCTTAAATACGATGAAAAGAAAGCTTTCTTTAACGATCTGTACATAAATAAGGGCATTCTTCGCAGGAATGTTAAGGCGGACGGTCATGATCTGTATATTACGGGAACCGTCGGATGTGCCACATTCCCAAGCGATGCGGAAGGCTACGACGAACTATTTGCTCTTGTCGATAAGACTTTGTACCGCGGCAAATCCAAGGGCAGGAACTGTTACGTTATCTACGTTGAAGAACTTCACAAGAACCTTGATATAAAGAAAATTGCCCGACAGGGCATCTATACCAACATGAACAGCCTCATGACCCATCTTGAGCAGGTTACGGGCTTTGAAAACCGCCTTCTTTCGGTCATGAACCTTTTGCAGAGCGAGCTGAACATAACGGAGCTTTTCTATGCCGGTAAGGATTTAAAGCTTCATTCCCCCATCAACAAATCCATGAAGGAGGATGTAGCGGATATTGTAAACATTGTGGATGGAGAACTGCTTGCAGTGAGTGAAGTGGCGGATTTAATGGAGAACAGTCCCCTTCTTTGTGCCGCTCTGGCAAAAAGAAACGCGAACTCAGTGCTGATCGTTAAGATCGGCCTCAACGCGGAGACCGATGGATATCTTATCTGTGCAAGTCAGCGGGATCACCGCATCTGGCAGGAGGATGAGTGCGGAATTCTTTATTTCATAGCCAAGTCACTTGCGGCCTACATACGCTTAAGCGGAGAGAGCATTCCGGGATAGGGCGAACACATTTTATATTTCTTTAATTGATTATTATTTTTATAGTGATATACTCCTTTTTGGCCACCCGGAGATGACCCGGGTGTTTTTTTGTTTCAGGAGGGCAGAATGGAGACGGAAAAGACATTACAGACAAGCTCTTCCAAGGAGAGTAAGAAAGATTCCGGAAACAGCGCAATGGTGAAGGTCGCCACTTTCATCGTAGACAGACGAAACCTGTTCTTTTTGCTGTTTGGGATCGCAATTGTTTTCTGTTTGATCGCGGCAAACTGGGTCAAAGTGGAAAACGACCTGGCGGCCTTTCTTCCGGGGACCGCAGAGACTACCATAGGTCTTGATCTTATGGAGGATCAGTTCGTTACCTACGGCACGGCAGACGTGATGGTGATGAACGTAACGCTGGATGAGGCGAAAAATATTGCCGAAGGACTTGAGAGTCGCAAGGATATCTACATGATAAGCTTTGATGAGTCCGAATCGCACTTTAACAATCTGTCGGCTCTTTACAACATCACCTTTACTTATCCGGAGGATGATCCCAGAGCACTTGAATCCCTTGAGGATATTAAGAAACAGCTGGAAGGATATGACATCTGTGTCACTACATCCATGGGTGATCAGACTGCGGAGCTTATCAATAAAGAAATGAACGTGGTAAGCATTCTTGTTGCCATCGTAGTGGTGACGGTGCTTATATTCACGTCTCAGACCTATGCGGAGGTTCCCGTTCTTTTGCTTACCTTCGGAGCGGGCGCGCTGCTTGCTTCGGGAACCAATTATCTGCTTGGTACAATCTCGTTTGTATCGGATTCCGTTACAATAGTACTTCAGCTGGCGCTGTCTGTGGACTACGCCATCATTTTCTGTAACCGCTACAAGGAAGAGCATGAATCCCTGCCGATCCGTGAAGCGGATATTATCGCACTCAGCAAAGCTATCCCCGAGATATGTGCAAGTTCACTGACTACCATCGGTGGTCTTATTGCCATGCTCTTTATGAAGTTTAAGATCGGCCCCGATATGGCGGTCTGCCTTATCAAAGCCATCTTCTTAAGCCTCTTATCGGTATTCTTACTGATGCCGGGACTTTTGATGCTCTTTGGTCCCCTGATGGACAAGACCAAGCACAAAAGCTTCGTTCCCAAGATCCCCTTTGTGGGTAAATTCGACTACTATTCAAGATTCATCGTTGCTCCGCTTTTTGTTGTGCTTATAGTCGGAGCGTACCTGATCCAGAAAGACTGTCCCATAGTATACGGCGACAGCATGATCGACACCCCCATTCAGAATGACGTGCAGATAGCCAATGCTCAGATCGCAGAAAGCTTCGGAAAATCCAATTTCGTAGCACTGGTGGTACCTGCAGGCAGTTATGAAACGGAAAAGAAACTGCTCTCAGACCTTGAAAAGCGTCCCGAAGTAGACCATACCCAGGGCCTTGCCAACACCGAGGCCATGGACGGATATATGCTTACGGATGCCCTGACCGCCAGAGAGTTTTCGGAACTTATGGACGTGGATTATGAGATGGCAGAGCTTCTTTATATGGCCTATGCCGTTAACGATGAGAATTACGCCAAGATAATAAACGGTTTTTCCGGATATAAGATAGCTCTTATCGACAGCGTCATGTTTCTTTATGAAGAGGTAAAGCAAGGCTATGTAACTCTTGATCCCGATCTTGAAGAGACTCTTACGGATGCCAATTCCAAGATGCAGATGGCCAAGGACCAGCTTCAGGGACAGGATTACAGCAGAATGCTTGTATATCTTACCCTTCCCGAAGAAGGCGACGAAACCTTTGCTTTCCTTGACGAAATGCATGATATAGCGGGTCAGTACTACGATAAGAACAAAGTCTACGTTATCGGAAACGCCACCAGCGAATACGACCTTAAAAAGTCCTACGAGGTAGACAGTACCGTCACAAGCGTTATCTCGATCCTGGCGGTTCTGGTTGTGCTTCTTTTCACATTTATGTCAGCGGGCATGCCGGTGTTACTGATATTGGTCATCCAGGGTGCCATCTGGCTTAACTTTGCGTTCCCGGCGGTGGAGCATACAAACCTGTTCTTCTTGGGATACATGATCGTAAGCTCAATTCAGATGGGTGCAAATATCGACTACGCCATCGTTATTTCGGGGCGCTACACCGAAGTCCGCAAGGTACTTCCGAAAAAAGAAGCCATTGTTGAGACCATGAACTTTGCTTTTCCTACAATAATCACATCCGGATCCATGATGGTCCTTGCGGGATTTGCAATAGGCCGCCTTACTTCAAACGGCGTTATCTGCGGTATTGGTCAGAGCCTTGGCCGCGGTACCGTAATTTCCATCGTGCTTGTTATGTTTGTACTTCCCCAGATCCTGATGGTTGGCGAGCGCGTTATCGAGAAAACAAGTTTCAAAATGTCCACTCCCATTAAGCTTGACAGAGGATTTGGTACCATGCGTGTGGACGGTTTCGTACGAGGCCAGGTTAACGGCGTTGTCATCGGAGAGATGCATGCCATCGTAAAGGGCGAGGTTAATGCCATCGTCAGCATGGGTGAGATGCAGAAAATTGAAAAAGAAGCAGGAGAGGAGGGCCTTGGCGATGCGGAATAAGCGAAGAATACTTAAAGTTACGTCAATACTTGCAGCGGCCTTTCTTTTGGCTGGATCCTTGCCTGAAGAGTTTGCCTTGACAGCTCCTGTTAAAGCATATGCAGCCGAAAGTGTGATCACAGTTTCATCAGAGGCGGATCTTATAACACTGTCCCTTAACTGCTACGATGAAGCCTGGTCTGTGGGAAAGACCGTAAAGCTTTCGGAGGATATTACTCTTGATGGGAACGGATTTACCTGCATTCCCATCTTTAACGGAACCTTTGACGGTCAGGGTCACAGCATCAGGACCTACAGATATGCGGGGGACGGCTTTATAACCGGTTTCTTTCGCGAGGTAGGAGCTACCGGAACAGTAAGAAATCTCAATCTGGACGTGAGCCTCAGTACCGGAGACAATGCCCAGTGTACGGGTGCCATCGCGGGAGTCAACGCGGGACTTATTGAGAAATGCGGGGTTTACGGTAACGTAAGCGGAAGCCGTGAGACCGGTGGTATTGTCGGAATCAACCAAGCCGGAGGAAATATCAAGAACTGCACCAACGAAGCCAAGATCACCGGATTCTATTATACGGGCGGAATCGCAGGCAAGAACTACGGAACCATCGAGAACTGCGTAAATCACGGCAATGTCAACGACAGCACCGGATGGGTCGAGATGGACGACGAGCATTCAGGGGATATCCTTGGTACTTTAACCGAAGAAAAGAAGATCATCAGCATCCACAGCGGTGTTGACACCGGCGGTATTACAGGCTTTTCCGACGGAACCGTAAAGGGATGCAAAAATACAGCCATCATAGGCTATGAACATGTGGGTTACAACGTGGGCGGCGTAGTGGGACGCCACGGCGGGACTATCTACAACTGCACCAACCAGGGAACTGTTTACGGCAAGAAGGACGTAGGCGGTATTGTCGGACAGCAGGAGCCTTATATCGAGCTTAATCAGGCAAAGAGCATCAGTCGCGCGGTTGAAAGACTTGCGGCGAACGTGGACAGTATGGTAGCCGACGCAGGAGAAGAAAGCGAGATCCTGAGGGCCGGTCTTACAGAGCTTCAGGACGATGCAAGGGCGGCCCGGGCAACGGCAGGCACAATGTCTGATAAGGCGCAGAATTACATAGATTCAAGTACCAAAGACATTAATTCGGGCCTTGATTCTGCGGATGCGGCAAGAAAGAGTTCCGAAGCATATCTTAAGAGCATATATGAGAAGGATCAGGTAAAAGAAGCTTCGGAAGCCCTGGCAAAACTTCAGGAAAAGGCTGCAACGGAAGGCGAAGAGGCTGTAAGGGCCGAGCTTGAGAGAGCCGAAGCAAATCTTGATGCTGAGGTTGCAAAGGCTTCAAAAGAAGCTTCAGCTCAGCTTGATGAAGCGGATAAAAATGCCCAGAAAGCTTCCAATCAGATAAGGGGAGCCGCCAATGACTGGCAAAAGGATTCTTCTACATTAAATGCCCAGCTTGACGCGGTTTCGGCAAGTCTTACGGTACTTGAAGACAATGCGGGTGAAGCGTCCGATATAATGCTTGCCGACATTACTTCGGTAAACGATCAGATCAAATCGACCTACGGACTCATATCGGATCTTTTGAACGGCGTTCAGGAAGAAGGCGTTGATTACCTTTTTGCCGACGTGTCAGAGGACGCCATGGGATTTGATGTTACCTGTAAGACCTTATACTCCTACAATCGCGGAGTGGTCAAAGGTGACATAGATGTGGGTGGAATCGCGGGTAATCTTGCAGTAGATGATGAGAACCTGGAAAGCAACAGGATTGTGACTCTTGGACTTAAGACGGGTGAGAGCTACACTGTTTCCGGAGTGATCGGAAACTGCTATAATTACGGCTTTGCAACTTCGAAGAATGATTGTGCCGGCGGTATAGCGGGACGAATTGACAAGGGTGTCATATATGGATCCTACGGCTATGGCTCGGCGGAAAGTACTGCAGGCGGATATGTTGGTGGTATAGTGGGAAGATCGGAAGGACTTGTCCTTTCTTCTTACGCCCTCTGTTCATTGTCAGGAAGCAACAACGTTGGCGGTATAGCAGGTTCCGGAACCGCGATCAGAAAGTGCGTGGCAATGCCCATAATCACCCATTGTGAAGGCAACAAAGGCGCCATCGTGGGCGAGACCGTAAGGGATGAACTTACAAAAGAAGCAGATCTTTCGAAGATTAGGGACAATTACTATGTTTCCGAAGATCTTCACGGAATAGACGATATCGATTATTCGGGAGCAGTCACGGCTTACAGCTACGAAGAGCTTATCAAGCTTCCGGATTTGCCTCTTTCATTCCGTCATCTTCGCGTATCCTTCAGAGCGGGGGATGCTTATCTTGGATCAAAAGAAATGAAGTACGGAGAGTCCCTTAAGGATCTTTCATTTCCGACTGCACCCGGAATTGCGGGTCACTACGCATACTGGCCCGACATGACGGGAGAGACCATGAAGAGAAACATTGTGATAGAAGCTTCCTACGCTCCCAATATCACGGTGTTAAAGTCCGAGGAAACATTTGGTGATACAGGGAAGGCCACAGCCTATATCGAAGGGCAGTTTACGGTCGAAGACAGCATTAAGGCAGAGCTTCGGACCGTTGAAATAGACCTTGCAAACGTAATCCCCGAGATCAAAGCAGCGGAGAATATTTCCATAGTTCATATAAATGTTTCGGAAAGTGAAGATACTGCAGCTAAGTATGCCGATGGTAGCAGAGATTACAAGTTAAGACTTTACAATCCTTATGAGCATGTGCGTATCTGGCAGATCCCGGGAGACGTATCGGAAATGGGCGGTTCGGTGAACATGACGGAGCTTGAGGTAGAGACAAGAGGAGAGTATCTGAATCTTGCTCTTAATGCAAAAGAAGCGACCTTCATGATCGCAGAGGTTCCAAACCCCATCTGGAAGAAGGTCATAATCGGCGCCTGCATTGTTCTTTCGGTGGTCATTCTTGTAGCTATAGTGAGATTATTGATCAAATTGCACCGTAAGGCAGGCGAAAGACGAGCTCTTAAAAAGAAAAAGAATCAGGAAAAGGCAGAGAAAGACTTGCAGACTTCCGAAAAAGAATAGGGTTTAACCCATATCGTTAAGTGATTCAAGTATATGAGGGCCGCTTAAGGACTTTAGTTCCGAAGCGGTCCTTTTAAGTCCTTCAAAATCATCGGAGCGACCGTTATTTAAGTAGTAGCGCGCAAGAAGCCTGTAGGTCCTTCCGATATCGACCCTGGTGGATACCAGAAATTCCATGATGCGTACAGCTTCGGCTTCGTATTCATTATCAAGAAGAATGTCCGCCCATTTCTGAAGAGTGGTCACAAGTGCCGTATAGTTCTGGTCGTACATGGAAAGGGCTGTAATGTTGGCGGTGCCGTATTCAAGCTTAAGATCGGTGTTTGAGTAGCCCGTGAGATTCAGAATATTTTCTTTTGAGATACGATCAACGGTCCTGACTATCTCGGGAATTTCAGGGTGATCGGGAAGAAGATCCCTTGGAAGATCCGAAGGGACTTTGATGTAATCAAGGCCGTCTATGGGCTTACGGCGAACGGAATTGGCACGTTCCTCCCTTTCCCAGAAGGCATTCTCGATCTCATCGTCTTTTCTGGAACGAAGCTTGATCTCGATATAGCACCAGGCGAAGAATATGAAGATTATGGCTAAGGTTGCAAATTTCCAATACATTTAGTATAATTAACTCCATTCGGAAAGGTAATTTCAGGTGACTTATGTTTAACATTTATAATCGCAAAAACAGGCGCACGCTTACGACCATTATAGTGATAATTCTTATTCTCGCTATGGTCATTCCTATGTTAGCATATTCTTTTTCATGATACAATTTAAATGGGACGGTACACAGGGTGAAAGTTGGCAAGATACCGGAAAATGTCCTTAAAAGGTCCATATTGAAAGAGATTAAGCGCAAGCGCAGTGAAGTCCTTGTCGGAGCTACCGTCGGGGGAGACTGCGCTCGTTTGTGCTTTGGCGGGGATACTCTTGTAAGCACTGCTGTGGCGGATCCGGCATCCGGTGGCCTGAAACACGCGGTTTATTCTGCGGCCAACAATATAGCGGTTAAGGGCGGCGAGGCCATTGCGTTACAGTTAACTGCCGTTTACCCTGCAGACACTGAGGAGCAGCAGCTAAAAGAAACCATGCGGGAGCTGGAGACTTACTGTAATGACCTAAACATACAGGTTTCGGGTGGAAGCACCGAGATTTCCGAAGACGTGTCAAAGCCCATTTATTCCGTAACCGTAACCGGAGCGATTGAAAACGAAGCAGTCGAAACCAAAAAAGCCGGACCCGGTGATTCGGTCGTGATAATCGGAAAGATCGGATTAGAAGGCACCGCGATACTGGCAGATAAGCATCGGGAAGAGCTAATGAACAAATTCCCTGCTGACATGATATACAGAGCACAGGATTTCGGTAAACTCCTGTCGGTACGTAAGGCGGCGGCCATCGCCATGAAGTCCGGCGTAACGGCCATGCATGATATCTCAAGAGGCGGAGTTTTTGCAGCACTTTGGGAGATTGCGGAGAGTTTGGGCGTCGGACTGGAAACAGATTTAAGAAAGATCCCTGTTATGCAGGAAACTATAGAGATCTGTAACTTTTTTGATCTTAATCCCTATGAAATGGTGTCGGGTGGTGCGATCATAGCCGTTACTTCCAATGCGGAGGAACTGATCATGAACCTTGGCAAAGAGGGGATCGATGCAACGACAGTGGGGATCTTAACAGACAGTAACGACAGGGTGCTAATTAACGGTGAAGCAAGGCGCTTCCTGGAAAGACCCTGATTCAGATACGAAAGGACAATATCATGAGAGAAAAAATACTTGGAGTAATAGAGAAAAATTCCCGCATCGGGATCAAGGAGCTTGCAGTAATACTGGGGCTCGATGAACTTGCCGTAGCCAACGAGATTAAGGCCATGGAAGAAGAAGGGATCATCTGCGGATATCATACCCTTATCGACTGGGAAAAGACATCCATCGAGAAGGTTACAGCCCTTATCGAAGTTCGGGTAACTCCTCAGAGAGGACAGGGCTTTGACAACATAGCAGAGAGGATCTATAACTATCCGGAAGTCAATGCGGTTTACCTGATTTCAGGTGGATACGATCTGCTTGTATCCCTGGAAGGAAAGACACTTAAAGAGGTTTCTTTGTTCGTGTCCGATAAGCTTTCAACCCTTGAAACGGTCATCAGCACCGCAACTCACTTTGTATTAAAGAAATACAAAGACCATGGCACCGTTCTTGCAAAGAAACCCGTTGACGAAAGGGAGAAGATAACATTATGAGTATACCGCTTAATGAAGAGGTCGTTAAGCTCAAGCCTTCGGGCATACGTAAGTTCTTTGACATAGTGCACGAGATGAAGGACGCCATATCTTTGGGTGTGGGCGAGCCTGATTTTGATACGCCCTGGCATGTAAGGGACGAGGGTATCTATTCCCTTGAAAAGGGCAAGACAATCTATACTTCCAACTCGGGACTTATTGAGTTACGTGAAGAGATTTGCAAGTGCACCGAGCGTAAATACGGAGTTTCATACGACCCCAGATCCGAAATAATTATCACAGTCGGAGGTTCCGAAGCAATAGACATCGGCCTTCGTGCAATGATCAACTCCGGGGATGAGGTTCTTATTCCCCAGCCGTCCTATGTTTCCTACGAACCCTGCACCATTCTGGCAGGAGGAAAGCCCGTTATCATCGAGCTTAAGGCCGAGAACGAGTTCCGTCTTACGGAGCAGGAATTACGGGATGCCATTACGGATAAGACCAAGGTTTTGATCCTTCCTTTCCCCAACAATCCTACCGGAGCAATTATGGAGGAATCTGACCTGGTAGCCATAGCCAAGGTCTGCGTGGAAAAGGACATATTCGTACTATCCGACGAGATATATGCAGAACTCACATACAAGGGCAAACATGTTTCCATAGCATCACTTCCCGGCATGCAGGAACGCACCATCATGATAAACGGTTTCTCAAAGGCCTATGCCATGACCGGTTGGAGGCTTGGTTATGCCTGCGGACCCAAGGAGATCATCAGTCAGATGACCAAGATCCACCAGTTCTGCATCATGTGTGCGCCCACTACCAGCCAGTATGCCGCCATCGAAGCCATCAAAAACGGCGACGAGGACATTGCGGAAATGCGGGAAGCTTACGACCAGAGAAGGCGGTTTCTTTTGAATGCATTCAAGGAAATGAAGCTTGACTGTTTCGAGCCTTACGGAGCATTCTATGTGTTCCCCTGCATCAAGGAATTCGGCATGACCAGCGAGGAGTTTGCCACAAGATTTCTGGAAGAAGAAAAGGTTGCTGCCGTTCCCGGTACCGCTTTCGGCGATTGCGGTGAGGGATTCCTGCGTATTTCCTATGCTTATTCCCTTGAACACTTAAAAGAAGCCATGATCAGGCTTGAAAGGTTCGTAAATAAGCTTAGAAACGACTAAGGAGGGCACCCTTCAACCCGAAGGGTACATGTGATGAATATAGTACTGCATCAACCGGAAATTGCTTTAAACACCGGAAACATCGGGCGTACCTGTGTGGCTACGGGGACGCCCCTTCATTTGATTGAGCCCCTGGGATTCAGGCTGGACGAAAAGCAGATCAAGCGTGCCGGTCTTGATTACTGGGAGCATTTACAACTTAACACTTACATAAATTACACTGACTTTCTTTCAAGGAACCCGGGAGCTAAGATATGGTACGCCACCACCAAGGCGGAACAGTGCTATACCGATGTTTCTTTCGGCCCTGACGACTTTATTATGTTTGGTAAGGAATCTGCGGGAATTCCCGAAGAGATCCTGGTGGACAATAAGGATAACTGCATCCGTATCCCCATGCTTTCACAGATACGGTCGCTTAATCTTGCCAATTCCGTTGCCATAGTCCTGTATGAGGCTTTAAGGCAGCAGGATTTTGCCGGATTTGAAGGCCACGGACATCTCCACAGGCTTGAATGGAAAGATTGATGAGAGTTATAATATCGCTATGAATACTAAGGTTTTATCAACACTTGAATACACAACAATAATCAAACGTCTTGAGGACAAGGCTACCTCGGCACCGGGAAAGGAACTGTGCCGTAACCTTCTCCCCATGACCGACATATCGGAAATAGAACGGGCGCAGCAGAATACGGCAGACGCCCTCACAAGACTTTTCAAGAAGGGAAGCATTTCTTTTGGATCCAACGCAAATCTGAGTTTCGCACTTAAGTCCCTGGAGATAGGCAGTTCCCTTCTTCCCACGGAACTTCTTTCTTTTGCAAAGTTCCTTACAAACGTTAACAGGGTCCGTTCATACGGAGTCCGGGAAAAAGAAGAAGATCCGGCGGATTCACTGGATGATTACTTTAATCTGTTAGAGCCCGCGAAGCGCGCGGCAGATGAGATCGACCGCTGCATACTTAGCGAGGACGGCGACATTGCGGATGATGCAAGTCCCACACTTAAGTCGATCCGTCGCAGCATGAAGCTTGCGTATGACAGCATCCATAACGAACTTAACAAAATGGTAAACGGCTCATTGCGCACCTACCTGCAGGACGCCGTTATCACCATGCGTAACGACAGATACTGCATACCCGTCAAGAGCGAGTACAGAGGCCAGGTTTCGGGTATGATCCACGACCAGTCTTCAACGGGAGCCACGGTGTTTATCGAGCCCCAGCAGGTGGTTGAATTAAACAACAAGATCCGTGAACTGGAACTTGACGAAAAGAAAGAGATCGCAGTCATCCTTGCCAATCTTTCCGCCATGCTTGGAGAGCACATCACCGAGCTTAAAACGGACATGGAGCTCATGACGACCCTTGATTTCGTATTCGCCAAGGCAGGTCTTGCCATGGATATGAACGGCATGCGTCCAAGATTTAATTCGGAGCACAGGATCAACATAAAGAAAGGCCGTCATCCCCTTCTTGACAAAAAGAAGGTAGTTCCCGTGGATGTGCCTCTCGGTAAGGATTATGACCTTCTTGTCATAACCGGACCCAACACCGGTGGTAAGACTGTTACCCTTAAGACCGTTGGTCTGTTTACGCTTATGGGTCAGGCGGGACTTCATGTTCCTGCAGGTGATCTTACGGAATTGTCGGTATTTAACGAAGTTTATGCGGATATAGGCGACGAGCAGAGTATAGAGCAGAGCCTTTCGACTTTTTCTTCTCACATGAAGACGATAGTTGAAATTCTCAAGCACGCGGATGAGAACTCCCTTTGCCTCTTTGATGAGCTGGGAGCGGGAACCGATCCTACGGAAGGTGCGGCACTTGCCATCTCCATCTTAAGTTTCCTTCATGACAGAGGGATACGTACCATGGCAACCACGCATTACAGCGAGCTTAAGGTATTTGCTTTGTCCACACCTTTCGTGGAGAACGGATGCTGCGAGTTTAATGTGGAGACTCTTTCACCCACCTACAGACTGCTTATCGGTATTCCCGGTAAAAGTAACGCCTTTGCCATTTCAAAGAAACTCGGTCTTTCGGATGAGATAATCGAGGAGGCCCGCAAGCAGATAGACGAAGGCAGCGAGAGGTTCGAGGATGTTATCACGGACCTTGAGAACAAGCGCGTTTCCGTTGAAAGAGACAGGGAAGCCATGGACGCCGAGCTTGCAAGAATGGCCAAAGAAAAGGCACAGCTTCAGGCTGAACTTGACAAGATCGCTTCGACCAAAGACAGGATCATCCGCGAAGCCAACGAGGAAGCAAGAGACATCCTGGAGGAAGCCAAAGAGTTTGCGGATGAGAGTATACGCATGATCCAGAAGACCGGCGGGGTATCCCTTAAGGATCTGGAAGCAAGACGTACGGCTCTTCGCGAAGGTATCAATTCTAAGAACAATAAACTTGCGATAAAGAACGAAAAGAGAGCGGCAAAAGGCCTTTCCGCCAAAGACCTGCATCTGGGTGACATGGTTCGCCTTGTTTCAATGGGTCTTAAGGGAACGGTCAGCACCCTTCCCGACCAGAAGGGAGATCTTTTCGTTCAGTGCGGAATCATTCGTACCAAGACCAACATAAAGGATCTGGAGCTTGTTCAGGAGGAAACCATTACGGCACCCGGAATCAAGCATTCAAGCGGTGCAGGTTCCATCAAGATGTCTAAGTCCCTTTCCATCTCCTATGAGTGCAATCTCATCGGTAAAACGGTGGACGAGGCATTAGCGATCCTTGATAAATACCTGGATGATGCGTATCTGTCCCATATGCCAAGCGTCAGGATCGTTCACGGAAAAGGTACGGGAACTCTTAGGAATGCGGTAGCCAATTTCCTTAAGAAATGCAAATATGTCAAGTCCTATCGTTCCGGCGAGCATGGAGAAGGTGACGCGGGAGTAACGATAGTTGAGTTTAAGTAAGGGAAACCGGGGGGTTAAGATGGCAAGTAAACAGAAGATTCTTATAGTCGATGATGATAACAATATCGCCGAACTCATTTCTTTGTATCTGGTAAAAGAATGTTTTGATACCACCATAGCGGGAGACGGCGAGTCGGCACTTGAGTTGTTTGAAAGTTACGAACCGGATCTTATTTTGCTGGATCTTATGCTTCCGGGAATAGACGGTTATCAGGTCTGCCGTGAGATCCGAAGCAAGTCTCAGACTCCGGTTATCATGCTGTCTGCCAAGGGCGAAGTATTTGATAAGGTTTTGGGACTTGAGCTGGGTGCGGATGACTATATGGAGAAACCATTTGATTCCAAGGAACTTGTTGCCAGAGTCAAGGCGGTATTAAGGCGCACCAAGCAGGTTGCACCTGCGCCGGAGCCTGCGGGAGAGCGTTCCGTTTCCTATCCCGATCTTACAGTTAATCTTACCAATTATTCCGTTGTTTATAACGGAGAGACCATAGACATGCCACCCAAGGAGTTAGAACTTTTATTTTTCCTTGCAAGCTCTCCCAATCACGTATTTACAAGAGAGCATCTCCTCGATAAGATCTGGGGCTACGAGTACGCCGGCGGCACAAGAACGGTGGACGTACACATCAAGCGTCTTCGCGAGAAGATCAAAGACCACGAGATGTGGAAGATAAGTACCATCTGGAGTGTGGGCTACAAATTTGAAACAAAAGTCGCTCCCGTAGTTAAGAGCGAATAGACGGAACAGGTTGGAGAAACAAAGTGCGAAGAACCCTTTATCTTAAGTTCATACTGGCATACTTTATTTTCGGCCTGTTCGGGTTTATTATAGTGAGCTCATTTGTAAGCCGCTATACTTACGCAAGCTGCCTTTCAAGGAAAGCGGAATCCTACTACAGGGAAGCCAACCTTCTAGCCAATACCTATGCGGCGGACCTTTATCAGACTACCAGGACGCTAGAGGAAGTTAAGCAGCAGATAAACGATCTTGATACCTTTCTTTCTGCGGAAATATGGATAATAAACCCTTCCGGGCGAATGATCTTAAGCTCAAGGCATCCGTTAAATGTCGAAGAAGCAATTGTGATAGAGGGGTTTGATCCTACGGTTACGGGCAGTACCTATTACACTACGGGTACATTCTTTGACACTTTCGACAGCAACGTATTGAGTGTATTTGCGCCCATCAACGGAGATTTCAGGGTCAAGGGCTATGTAGTCATACACACTAATCTTAATGATGTTGCGATGGAAGCCGACAGCTTTATGAGGGTGGCATATCTTATGTTTGCCATTCTGTTTTTTCTGTCGCTGATCATACTTTTCTTTTTCACGGAAATGGTCTATATCCCGCTTAAAAAGATAACCGAAGCTACCGAGCAGTACGCATCCGGTAACCTGCATTACGAATTTAACGTGGATTCCGGGGACGAAATGGGCTATCTTGCGGCCACCCTTTCCTATATGGCAAGCGAGATCGCAAGATCGGAAGATAACCAGAAGAAATTCATCGCCAACGTTTCCCACGATTTCAGGTCGCCCCTTACTTCCATCAGAGGGTACCTGGAGGCCATGATCGACGGCACCATCCCGCCGGAGATGCACGAAAAGTACTTAGGCATCGTGCTTAGCGAAACAGAAAGACTTACAAAGCTCACAAACAGCCTTCTTTCACTCAATAACCTTAATATGAAAGGCGTAGTGCTGGAGCTTACGGACTTTGATATCAATACCGTCATCAGGAATACCGCCGCCACATTTGAGGGAACCTGCGAAAAGAAAGGGATCACGGTGGAACTGGTGCTTACGGGTGAGGAGCTGATCGTTCACGCGGATGAGACAAAGATCGGCCAGGTGCTTTATAACCTGCTTGATAACGCCATCAAATTTTCACATCACAATTCAACGATCCGCATAGAAACCACAGAGAAGCACTCTAAGGTATTCGTTTCCGTAAAGGATTCGGGTATCGGCATTCCCAAAGATGATGTTAAACTG
The DNA here is from genome assembly GCA_024695575.1 of Lachnospiraceae bacterium. Classification (GTDB taxonomy): domain Bacteria; phylum Bacillota; class Clostridia; order Lachnospirales; family Lachnospiraceae; genus UBA1258. Next base: position 31,802 of record JAILHY010000118.1, on the reverse strand, counting down.
GTTTTCGATAGATTCTACAAATCGGATCTTTCCCGCGGTAAGGATAAAAAGGGCACAGGCCTTGGTCTGTCCATTACCAAGGAGATCATTCACGCTCACAATGAGCACATTAACGTAATCAGCACCGAAGGAGTGGGCAGCGAGTTTATCTTCTCGCTTGCCAAGGTAGAGGATTAATGGCAGAGACAGAGAACAAGGAAAAGGTCGAGAATACAGAGAAACCCGAGGAAGCTTCCGGGGGATATGTTTTTACCAAGGAAGAGATAAAGAAACGTCCTTTAAACAGACACAAGGTGGCAAGAAACACCATGCTGGCGGCTTTGTCTGCCATAGTATTCGGTCTGGTGGCATGCCTCACGTTTCTTTTGCTTGCGCCCTTCCTTATGAAGCAGCTTAATCAGACTACAACAAGTACGGAAGTTAAGACACTTGTTTCTTTTCCCGAGGATAAGCCGGAAGATGAGATGGATCCTTCGGACATGCTTATAAGTGCGCCGGAACCTGAGATCGACTACAGCAGGTTCGAGGCCATGGAGGAGCAGCAGATCCAGCAGATTCAGCAGATCCTTTCGGACATACACTTCTCGGTATCCGATTATCAGGAGCTGTACAGATCTCTTTCAACCATCGCATTCGATGCGCAGAAGGCAATGGTAAGAGTCACTCCTGTAAAGAAAAGCACCGACTGGTTTGATAACATAAACACCAGTACCAGTGAGCTTTCGGGAGTGATAGTTGCAAATAACGGGTCGGAGTTTTTTATAGTTACGTACAGTGACAGATTAAAAGGCGCTGAGTCGATACTGGTTACTTTTGCAAACAATGTGCAGACCGAAGCGGATTTTATCAAAAGCGACAAGAACACGGGACTTTGCACGCTGGGTGTGCCTTATGACAGGATCAACGAGGCGACGATTCAGAGCATCGCTGTTGCAAACCTTGGAAGTTCAACCAATTCGTCCCTTTCCGGGTCACCCATTATTGCCATCGGAAGTCCTTCCGGCATTTACGGTTCGGTTAACTACGGGATGGTTACGGCTCACAATCAGCGGATAAATGTAACGGATAACTATTATACCCTTGTTTCCACGGATATATACGGAAGTAAGAATGCAACCGGAATACTCATAAACTTACGCGGGGATGTGGTAGGTATCATCAACACCAAGTTCACGCCAAGTGACATGGGAAATCTGGTATGCGCTCTCGGGATCACGGAGTTAAAGAAAACGCTTGAAAACCTGTCGAATTCGGTTTCTTATCCTTATTTTGGCATTACAGGAGTCGATGTTCCTTTTGAGGCCTTCACTTTATATGACGCGCCTAAGGGAGCGCTGGTCACTTCTGTTCAGATGGATTCGCCGGCAATGGCAGCAGGATTGCAAAGCGGGGATATCATCACAAGTTTCGCGGGAGAACCCGTTACCCGTTTCCTGGAATTTGTCAATGCCATGAGAAACGTGGATACTACCCAGCCGGTTGAGATCATAGCGTATCGCGCCGCGCAGGACACGTACAAAGAAATAACGCTTGAGGCTATATTGGTTACGGAGGAAGAGTAAGTAATGAAATTCATAAATGAGATAAAGATCGGGGATCACGTAAGCTCCACCTATCTTTGCAAATCAAAAACATCTGCGGTTACGAAAACCGGTAAGAATTATGACAGCGTTGTGTTACAGGACAAAACCGGTTCTTTGGATGGTAAGATCTGGGATGTTGGAAGCGCCGGAATAGATGATTTCGATGCCCTTGATTACGTGGATGTTGTGGGTGAAGTAGTAGACTTTAACGGTCCCCAGCTTAACATTAAGAGAATCAGGAAATGTCGCGAGGGAGAATATGATCCCAAGGATTTCCTTCCTGTGAGCGAGAGAGACATAGATGAAATGTACTCGGAACTTATGGGGCTTGTTAACGGTATAGGTAACAAATATCTCAAAGCTTTACTCGAAGAGTTCTTTGTAAAGGACGAGGATTTCATAAAGAAGTTTCGTTTCTCAAGTGCCGCAAAGAGCGTTCACCACAGCTTTGTGGGAGGACTTTTGGAGCATACGCTTTCCGTTGCAGAGCTTTGCAAGGTGTTTGCGGTGGAATATGACTTTTTGAACAGGGATCTTCTCATAACGGCTGCATTGCTCCATGATGTGGGCAAGGTAAGGGAGTTTTCTTCTTTTCCCGAAAATGACTATACGGATGAAGGAAATCTGCTGGGACATATAGTGATGGGGTCGGAAATGATCGGCATCAAAGCCCGTAATGTTGCAGGATTTCCTCTGTCTCTTGAAAACGAGTTAAAGCACTGCATACTTGCACATCATGGAAAGCTTGAGTTCGGCTCTCCCAAGAAGCCTGCAATAGTTGAGGCGGTGGCTCTTAACTATGCCGATGATCTTGATGCCAAGATGGAAACCTTTAAAGAGATATTGAACGGGACTACGGAAAAAGGCTGGCTTGGATTCAACAAACTCTTTGAATCAAACCTGAGGGTTACGACTGACGGGGAGTAGGAAATACATTGATCAACAAAAACGATGAAATCGAACTTTCAATAGAATCAATGGGCAATGAAGGCGAAGGAATAGGTCATACCGGGGATGGTATGACCGTTTTCGTATCAGGTGCAATACCGGGAGACAGGATAATAGCGCATATCATCAAGTTTAAGAAAACCTATGCTTATGCCATAGTTTCTAAGATCATCAGCCCCTCGGAGCACAGAGTAGAACCTCTTTGTCCTGTTTCGGGCAAGTGCGGCGGCTGTACACTTCAGCACATGGCCTATGATGAGCAGCTTAAACAAAAAGAAGGTAAAGTCCGGGATTGCATAGAGCGCATAGGAGGTATCAAGAATCCCCCGATGGAACCCATAGTAGGTGCCGAAAGACTCAAAAACTATCGTAACAAGGCTCAGTTTCCCGTTGGAACGGATCGGGAAGGAAAACCTGTTTCCGGATTCTACAGGAGACACTCCCACGATGTTGTGAATATGCCCGATTGCTGCATTCAGGCTTCCGTCAACAAGCCAATAGTCGAGGCAGTTCTTACGTTCATGGAAGAAAGGAAGGTTCCGGTCTACAACGAGGAAACAGGCAAGGGACTCATCCGCCATATCTTTACCCGTGTGGGCTTTGCCACTAAGGAAGTCATGGCCTGCATTGTGATAAACGGGGAAGATTTAAAGGAAGCTTCTGATCTTGCAGTGATCCTTAAGGATATTGTGGAGGCAGAAGGCCTTACTTTTGTAAGTCTTTGCTTAAACATAAACAAAAAGAACACCAATGTGATCCTTGGAGACAAGGTAAAGTGTATATGGGGTCGCCCCTACATTGAAGATAAGATCGGGGATGTGACTTACAGGATCTCTCCTCTTTCTTTTTACCAGGTAAATCCCGAGCAGACGGTTAAGCTCTATAACCTGGCACTCGAATATGCAGGACTTACCGGCAACGAAGTCGTGTGGGATCTTTACTGCGGCATCGGGACCATTTCTCTGTTCCTTGCCCGTCATGCGAAGGAAGTTTACGGTGTCGAGATAGTGCCGGAAGCCATAGAGGATGCAAAAGAAAACGCGAATCTAAACGGAATAGACAATGCGAAGTTTCAGGCGGGAGCGGCGGAAGACCTGGCACCTTCCCTACCTTGTCCGGATGTGATCGTTGTTGATCCTCCCCGCAAAGGCTGTGATGAGAAACTGTTAGAGACCATACTCAAGAACGCTCCGGGAAGGATCGTCTATGTTTCCTGCGATCCCGCAACTCTGGCGAGAGACCTTAAGATCCTCATAGCAGGCGGGTATGAACTAAAGCACGTCCGCCCCGTAGATCAGTTCATTCACAGCGGCCACATTGAAACAGTTTGCCAGCTGGAACGGACTTAAGCGGGCAGGATGATTTCATAATACTACTAAGGAGCATAAAGTGAGCGCATCAAACGTTTCGGCAGAAAAGAAAATCGGGAAATTATATGACATACATTGCCCTTCCTGTGGGGCGCCTGCGTATTATGACATAAAGAAACGCATGTACAACTGCAGTTACTGCGGAAACAGTGTCGGAATAGACAGGGCGAAGAGCGACCGCAAGGGCTTTCGTGAGATCAGCCAAAAGAAAATGCGGGAGTCCATTAAGAAGTTTGAACTTCAAAAGGCTGTGTGTACGGGCTGTGGTGCGGAAATTGTTTTCGATACCGGTGATGCCGTGGCAAACTGCGCTTTTTGCGGCAGATCCCTTGTAAGAAAAGCCTTTGTGAATCCCGACAGAATCCCCGAACTTATCGTACCCTTCGAGATAACCAATGTGGAAGCGAAGGATATCCTTAAGGAATGGTGTGATAAAAACAGGCATAAAAAAGAAGCCCGCGCCATAAGCAAAAGGCTTGATGATCTTAAGGGCTTTTATCTTCCCTATGAACTGGCGAGAGGGCCTGTAAAGTGCAGCGTATTTCGCATAGACGGCGGAAGTATATATGAATGCGGCGGTTTTGTGGATGAAGTATTCGTAAACTGCTCAGCGAAGCTTGACAATCAGTTACTGGATGCCATGGAGCCATATAATCTTGATGAACTCAAGGAATTTGATTTTGCATACATTGCGGGACATCAGGTTAAGACCGGCGATATCTCCGGCGATGAACTGGTGAGACGTATAGATGTTGAAGTGGCTGCGGACTATCGCCCCGTTATTCAGAAGACCCTGGAAGCCAAGGCCGTGGGCGTTAATGCATACGCGGATGACGTTGTGAGGATGCCCGTTCTTTTGCCTGTATATTATCTTGCGTTTGACGGCTATATGGCTGCGGTAAACGGTCAGACCGGTAAAGTGAGCGTCAGGGCCGCAAAGGACTCAAAATACCTGATCCTTCCCTGGTGGATAAAGGCCATTCTTGCAACAATAGCAGGCACAGCCGGCGTTGCTTTGGGGCTTTTCATCTTTGGCGCGGAGAAAGAGCTGATCTATGTGACCTCCGGGTGTTTGGCACTGATCTTTATATTTATTTTCTTTGCGGCATACAGTCAGCAAAAAGAAGAAACCTTTGGGCTTGAAAGCTATCGCAAAATATTCACTTCAAAGGGTGGGGCTTACGTAAGAGAAGGAAAGCAGCTTGTTAAGACCAAAGAAGAACGTGTAAAACCGGTGACCAAGCCTGTATTCTTTATGGATATAAACGGGCGTAAAGAGGCGGTTGAACTTAAGTTTACTTCAATCCTCAGAGTGATAAGGGCCTTTGCCATTACTTTGGGCGTTGTTTTTCTTCCCGTTATTATCGCGTTTTTCATAAACGGCTTTAACTTTGCAAAGCTCAATCTTGGCGGTTCCGCAGTGTGGTTTTGCTTAGCGGTACCTCTTTCGCCCGTATTTCTCATTAAATACGGCAGGATGGATATTTACGATAATCCATGGATATACATCATCTATGAGAACGGGAAAAAGAAACGCTACAGGAAAAAGATAGATCCGAAGGAAATTGAGGATTTCAAATGGTTTATCAAGGATTGTTTTAAACCTCCGCTTCTATGGGTTACTTTGATCATGTTACTTTTGTTCTGCACAATGGTGTATCTGACGGCTTTCGGGTTTGTGGAATAAAGGGTAAACGGGAGATTGCAGCGAATGCTGATAGATATTAAACAGATTGATGAAGGTGAAGAGAGTGTTGTGATCCGCTATCGGGAAATGACTCCGGATCTTGGCAGGATAATCGGCATTCTAAACAGTGACGGCGGTAAGCTCTGGGGACGTACGGACAACGAAAAAATCCAGATAGACCTGGATGAGATCCTGTATCTTGAATCGGTGGATGACAGGGTTTTTGCCTATACAAGCGACAAAACCATTCGCATCGACAAAACACTTAATTCCTTTATGAGCGAAGTGGGAAGCGATATTTTCTTCAGATGCAGTAAGGCCATGATAATAAACGTTAACCGCGTCAAATCCCTTAAAAGCCTTTCTTCCAACCGCATTGATGCGACAATGGAAGGCGGCGAGCACATATTGATATCCCGAAGGTACGCTTCGGAATTCAGAAAACTGTTAAAGGGGGGAACCAATGAAAAAGAATAGTCACGTCACTATTTGGGAAAAGTACCTCACAAAAGAGATCGGGATCGAATTCAAGGCCTGCCTCTATTTCTTTGCGATTCTGTTCTTTTACTGTGTATACAGGATAATCGGCGGTTCTTTTGAGGCCAATATCTGGCATATGACGGAGATGATCTTAACCTGCTATATAATCGGCTATATCCAGGTATATCTCTTCGGTAATTTCGATGAGGCGGACAGTCTGGGAGTAAGGGAGTACGTGGGAGCCTTTGTCTGCATAATCCTTTACAGCATTGTTTCCTATTTTGGCGGCTGGTTTGAAAAGAAAGTACTTGTAACACTTATCCTGGCGGCCTACATCGTTCTTTTGTATTTCTGCATATTCTTAATATACAGGACCAAGCGCCGGATCGACGATAAAAAGCTCAACGAGGAACTGATGCTCTTTCAGACAGAGCACAAAAAGTGAAGCTTAAGGGCAAATAGGTGCATCTTACGGGAACAGGTATTGTTCCCGTTTTTTCTTTTTGCTATGTTGGTTTCAGAAAGAAAAAGGAGGATGCCATGTCAAACGTTATAGAGATCGAACATCTTACCAAAAGCTACGGAAAGAACCGGGGAGTGATCGATGTTTCACTCAAAGTAAAGGAAGGAGATATCTTCGGATTCCTTGGGCCAAACGGTGCAGGCAAATCAACCACCATCAGATCGATGCTCGGATTTCTCAAATTTGAAAGCGGAAATATTAAGATTCTGGGAATGGACAGTGTCAAAGATCACGAAAAGATCCTAGCCAATGTGGGATATATGCCGTCGGAAGCATGGTTTTACAGTTCCATGCGGGTTTCGGAAGCAATTAAGTACGCAGCGGATGTGAGAGGCCTGGATTGTTCGGAGGAAGCTGCGAAAATCTGCGAGCGCTTGAAGGTAGACACAAATAAGCGGATAAAGGAACTGTCCCTCGGAAACCGAAAGAAGGTCAGCATAGTCTGCGCAATGCAGCATAAACCCAAGCTTTTTATATTCGACGAGCCCACCAGCGGACTTGATCCCCTGATGCAGAGAAAGTTCTTTGAACTTATAAATGAGTATGTAAAAGAAGGTGCCACCTGCATACTTTCAACCCACGTGCTTTCCGAGGTGAACAGGTATTGCAGGACGGCGGCCATAATGCGGGAAGGAAGGCTAACAATGCTTGATTCACCCGCAATTGACGAAGATTCCTTCATCAATTTCTATGAAGACGAGGAGGCGTGACATGAAACCTGTATTCCTTAAAGAAATAAGATTAAACATAAAGAACCTTCTCATCTGGAGTCTTTCTGTGGGCATCATAGGAATTATATGCATTCTTCTTTACAAGAGCATGCAGGGTGACGTGAAGGAAATGGCAGATGCTTTCTCAAACATGGGAGCTTTTTCCGATGCTTTCGGAATGAGCACTTTAAGCATCGCAACACTTGCCGGATATTTTGCCACCGAAGTGGGTACGGTCCACGGCCTTGGAGGCGGAATGTTTGCTGCGATCTTAGCCATCAACATCCTTTCCAAGGAAGAAGAAGGACATACCGGCGAGTTTCTTTTTGCGCTTCCCGTTTCAAGAAGTAAAGTCGTAGCCGCAAAGGGAATCTGCGTGCTGATAATGCTTGTACTCTTCACTTTGATCTGCGGTCTGTTCTATGTGTGCGGATTTGTGGCTCTCGGAGAGGAAATCCCAGGGAAAGAGCTGTTTATCTTTATGCTCATGCAGTTGATCATGAATATTGAGATCGCCGCTGTTTGCTTTGCCATATCTTCGATTTCAGGAAAGAACCGCATGGGTCTTGGTCTTGGGATCACGCTTCTTTTCTATGTATATGACCTGATGGGCAGGGTGGTGCCCGATGCCAAAGAGTATCTTTTCGTAGGCCCTTACGCTTACGCCAATGCTTCGGAGATCTTTTCAAATGCAGAGACTCCCGTGAAAGCCCTGGTAACAGGCGCGGTTGTCGCTGTTGTCGCAGCGGTTTCAGCCTTCTTTATATACAACAAACGTGATCTTGCCTCGTAAATAATGCTTGCCTAATCGCCTGATTGATGATAATATACCTTTCGTTGCACTTAAACTGTCAGTTCGAGACCTTCCTGACATTAAACAAAACTAAAGGAGAACAAAATGAAAAACAAAAAGGTATTATTCATCACTCAGGCTGCGGTGATCGCAGCTCTCTACGTCGTTCTGACCCTTATCGCCAATGCTTTCGGGCTTGCGAATTACGCAATTCAGGTCAGATTTTCCGAGGCACTCACCATTCTTCCCTTTTTTACGGCAGCAGCAATTCCCGGATTGTTTGTGGGATGCGTGTTAAGTAACATTATTACAGGCTGTGCGCTTTGGGACATTGTCTTTGGATCTCTTGCGACCCTTATCGGTGCGGTTTGTACTTATCTTATCGCCCACGGCCGTAAGAAAGAAACAGATCCCGGTTTCTATCCCGCAGGTAATCTTAGGAAATGGTTAAGCCCCATTCCTCCCATCATTGCCAATATGGTGATCGTTCCTCAGGTACTCATTCACGTATATGAGCTTGAAGGAACCCTCTGGTTCTTTACTCTTACAGTTGGTGCGGGGGAAGTTATTTCCTGCTTCGTGCTCGGAATGATCCTTCTTTTTGCTCTTGATAAGAGAAAAGAAGCCATTTTCAGAGTAAATGCTTAAAGATAAACAGAATATGCAGAATGATAAAACTGAGCGATCACAGAAGGTCGCTCAGTTTTTTGTTGTAAAAGAAATCGTGTACCATTTTATCGTATTCTTCCCACATGGGGAGTGTCTGGCAGGCTTTGCGTCTTGGACAGGGGAAATCAGCCGATGCAAGACAGGCAACTGAGGAAAGGGGTCCTTCCATCAGCTCAAGTATCTCACCCACCGAGTATTCGTCGGGTTTCCTTAGGAGCTTATATCCGCCTCCCTTGCCGCTGGCGCCTGAGACCAGTCCGCCGCTAACCATATCCTTTACAATTATTTCAAGATACTTCTTAGATATTTCCTGTCTGGCAGCAATATCCTTAAGTGGGATGTAGTTACCGTTTTCGTTTTCCGCCAGGTCGATCATTACGCGGAGTGCATATCTTCCCTTAGTCGAGATCATAGCAGGCCCTCTCTTTCTTTTGCCTATTATACCGCGAGGCAAGAAGGTAATGCAAGAACTATTTGCCTATTGACATGGTGGGTGAATAGGATTATAATGTCGGCGACTGAAAAGAAAGGAGAATATTCAGTGATATATGCGGATAATGCAGCAACCACGCCCATGAGTGAGGTTGCAATCAATACAATGGTTAAGGTAATGAAGGAGAACTTTGGCAATCCTTCCAGCCTTTACAGCATAGGCCAGAAGGCCAAAGAGGTCCTGGAGGAGGCAAGAGAGGAAGTCGCTGCCCTCATCGGCGCAAGCCCCAAGGAAATATACTTTACCTCGGGGGGAAGCGAAGCCGACAATCAGGCTATAATCTCGGCTGCAAACCTTGGTATTAAGAGCGGAAAGAAACACATTGTTTCCACAGCCTTTGAGCATCATGCGGTGCTTCACACTCTTGAGAAACTAAAAAAAGAAGGCTTTGAAGTAACGCTTCTTGATGTTCACGAAAACGGACTGGTCGCTCCCGAAGAGGTGGCAGCAGCCATCAGGGAAGATACCTGTCTTGTAACCATCATGTACGCAAATAACGAGATCGGTACCATACAGCCCATCCGTGAGATCGGAAAGATCTGCCGGGAAAAGAAAGTTCTTTTCCATACCGACGCGGTTCAGGCAGTTGGTCACTTACATATTGACGTGGAGGCCGAGAACATCGACATGATGTCCGCATCCGCTCACAAGTTCCACGGCCCCAAGGGAGTGGGTTTCCTTTATGTTAAAAAGGGAATCAAGCTTTCAAACATAATCGAAGGCGGAGCCCAGGAACGGGGAAAGCGCGCGGGAACTGAAGATGTTGCGGGTATAGCAGCAATGGCGGCAGCATTAAAGGATGTGGTCGGAAAGATCGACAGTAACACGGATAATCTTTTAAAGAAGCGCAACAGACTCATCGAAGGGCTTAAGGAAATACCTCATTCCGCACTTAACGGAGATTCAGAGAGTCGTCTTCCTTCCAACGTAAATTTCTGCTTTGAAGGCATTGAAGGTGAGTCGCTCCTGCTTCTTTTGGATGACAAAGGAATTCAGGCTTCGTCGGGAAGCGCGTGTACTTCCGGATCGTTGGATCCAAGCCATGTTCTTCTTGCAATAGGGCGTGTTCATGATGTGGCACACGGATCCTTAAGACTTTCCATCAGTGAGGATCTGAGTGATCAGGATATCGAGTACATCATTAAGTCCGTAAAAGAAGTTGTCGAATATCTCAGGGGATTTTCACCTGTGTGGAGAGACCTTGTAAACGGAAAGACACAGTTTATTTTATAAAAGGAGGACATTATGGCTTTATACAGTGAAAAAGTAATGGACCACTTCAGAAATCCCAGAAACGTAGGTGTCATCGAAGATGCCAACGGTGTCGGTGAAGTGGGCAATGCCAAATGTGGCGATATAATGAAGATGTATCTTAAGGTCGAGGATGAAGTGATCAAGGATGTTAAGTTTGAGACCTTTGGCTGCGGAAGCGCAATCGCATCAAGTTCTATGGCAACGGAGCTGATCAAAGGAAAACCTGTTTCCGAAGCTCTGACCCTTACGAACAAAGCGGTGGCAGAGGCTCTTGACGGACTTCCGGATTACAAGATGCACTGCTCCGTCCTTGCCGAGGAAGCCATAAAATCGGCATTGGATGACTATTACAAGCGAAAAGAAGCTAAATAAACAATTCATGGTGACTCCGCCGGAAAAATAGGGTATTATATACTGGAGACGAAATTTCGGCGGGGGACAGACCATGAGTACGGTAGCAATCATTCTTTTAATCTTACTTTTGCTTCTGGTTATCTTATCTTTTGTTTTTGCCTATATCATTACTCACGGTCTCAGGATGACGTTGGATGTATCCTGGAACTGGCAGCAGGAAAATGTTCCCGGAACGAGACGTTTCAAGCGGGAGCAGTTCACGGACTACACAGTCAAAGGACCCAAAGGCGAAGACATTCATGTTTCTTTTATCCCCGCACGGGAACAATCAGAAAAATATGTGATACTTGCCCACGGATATACCGACACCAGATTCGGTATGGTCAAATATCTGCCCCAGTATTACGATCTTGGATTTAACTGCATAATGTACGACGAGCGCGGTCATGGGGAAAGTACTCCCGAGCCTTGCAGCTACGGTATTCGCGAGGTGGATTTTCTTTTGGCGGTGCTTAAGGATTCACTGTCACGATACGGAGAGAACATTAAGATCGGGCTTCACGGCGAATCCCTGGGTGGCGCAATTGTGCTTATCTCTCTTAAGGATCCCCTGGTAAAAGAAAAAGTATCCTTTGTGGTGGATGACTGCGGATTTGCGGACATCATCACGGTGTTAAAGATTGCCATGAAGCAAAGATTTATGCCAAAGTGGCTTGTATATCCAGCGTCATTTGCAGCAACGGTTATGTACGGAATCTCTTTTGTAAAAGCCCGACCCATAGATTATGTCAAAGGAAACAGGATCCCGCTTCTTTGCATGCACGGCGCGCAGGATGATTTCATTGTTCCGGAGCACGGAAAGCGTGTATTTGAGGCAACGGGCGGAATCAGGGAACTGCATCTTATCGAGGGAGCGGGGCACGCCCAGTCAGCCGTGGTGGCACCGGACAAATACGGTGAGATTCTGAAAGATTTTCTTATTAAAGCAGGCATCGAAGTATAGGTTTCACGAGGTTGAAAATGAGAACTAAGATTATAGTAAGTCTTGTAAGCAAGTCAAGGGGAAGCGTTAACACAATGATCTTCTACTTTGAAGATGAGGAAGGTAATCAGTATACCTTTGAGGCTCCGCTTGATACGAAAGGCAATCATAAGTCCGGCATGGGTAGGCTTTTGAACCTGACAAGCCATGAGCGCTTTGTTATCTCAACAGAGCTCATCGCCAAGGGAGAGAAGCGTTTTAAACTCTATCAGCCGCGAATCATAAAAGAAATCGAATAGATAACGGAGGAATTTATGGATAAACAAACCTTCAAGGCCGGAAACATGCTTTATCCCGCGCCTGTAGTGCTGGTCAGCTGTGCATTACCCGGGGAAAAGCCCAATATAATCACTCTGGCCTGGGCAGGGACCGTATGCAGCGATCCTGCAATGCTGTCTGTCTCCATCAGAAAAGAACGCTGGTCTCACCACATCATCAAGGAATCCGGCGAATTCGTGGTTAACCTTACCAACAGGGATCTTGCCTATGCAACAGACTGGTGCGGCGTTAAATCCGGTAAAGACTTTGACAAGTTTAAGGAAATGAAGCTTTCTCCGCTTAAATCCGAGAAGATATCTGCTCCCGGAATAGCGGAAAGCCCCGTAAATATCGAATGCAAGGTTAAACAGATCCTGGAACTTGGTAGTCACGACTGCTTTATCGCCGAGGTTGTGAATGTTACGGTAGACAGTTCTTTGATGGATGAAAACGGAAAGTTCGATCTGGGAGCGGCTGATCTTATAGCATATTCCCACGGCGAGTACTTTACTCTCGGCGAGAAACTTGGCAAATTCGGATACAGTGTCAAAAAGAACAAATAGAGGAGGGTTACATGAAGGAATTCAAGGGTTACACACACGGCGTTAATCTGGGAGGCTGGCTTTCCCAGTGCAATCACACAAAGGAAAGATATGACACCTTTATCGTAGAAAGCGATATTGAGAAGATCAAGAGCTGGGGACTTGATCATATCAGAGTTCCCGTAGACTACGATCTTGTGGAAGACAAGGAAGGAAACTACAAGGAAGACGGCTTTGCTTACATTCAGAAGGCTCTGGACTGGGCGGGAAAGTACGGCCTTAACATGGTCCTCGACCTTCATAAGACCTTCGGATACAGTTTTGATGACGGCGAACAGGAAGGCGGTTTCTTTGAAAATGAAAAGTATCAGGAGCGTTTTTATAAGCTCTGGGAGCAGTTCGCGAAACGTTTCGGTAAATATGAGGACAGACTTTGCTTTGAACTTTTAAACGAGGTTACAAAGAAAGAATACGGTCCCATCTGGAATCGCGTTTCCACAGAGTGTATTCGTCGTATCAGAGTTTATGCGCCGAGCATCAACATTCTTCTTGGCGGATATTACAATAACAGCATTGTTGCTCTTAAAGATCTGTGCGATCCCGTGGATGAGCATGTTATCTACAATTTCCACTGCTACGAGCCCATGCCCTTTACCCATCAGGGAGCTCATTGGATAACCACCATGGATCCTAAGTTCCGTATGCCCTTTAAAGCAAGCTACAGAACTTATTTTGCCAATTCCGAGGCTCAGTTCGGAAACAGACCCGAGGAGCTTCACGTAGAGAATCTGGATGATACTCTCGGCGTTGAATATTTCGAGAAATACATGCAGGAAGCAGTCAGAGTGGCAGAAGAAAGAAACGTGGCTCTTTACTGCGGCGAGTACGGTGTTATCGACAACGCGACTCCCGAAGATACCGTTGAGTTTTACCGTGCGATCTCCACTGCTTTCAACAATCACAACATCGGACGCGCAGCCTGGAGTTACAAACAAATGGATTTCGGTATTTCGGACGCAAGGATGGACGGCGTCAGAGCCGAGCTTTTAAAGCTTCTGTAGGAGTTATATGGACAAACCGGTTGTAATAAACGATAAGAAACTGAGATTTGATTCTTTTTCCGACGGGGAAGTTCTCTACGGCAAAAGAAAAGGCCGCCTCCCGGCAATGGGCTGGAACAGCTGGAACGCTTTCGGAAGCGGTAATACCGAGGCACTTACCAAGGCAATGGCGGATAAGATCGTTGAACTTGGGCTTGATAGGCTGGGTTATGAATATGTGGTACTGGATGACGGATGCTACAAGCCGGAGCGGGTAAACGGGCTTCTTTCGAATGAGGAGGTCAAGTTTCCTTCGGGATTTAAGGCACTCGCAGACTACATTCACGGCAAGGGTCTTAAGTTTGGCATGTACAATGACATAGGCACCAATCTCTGCGCAGGTGCGGCTGTAGGAACCTGCGGACATGAGACGGAGGATGCTAAGGCTTATCTTGAATGGGGCATTGATTTCATCAAGGTTGATAACTGCTACTATCTTTGGGACAATGCCACATTTTCCAATCCTGAAAATGCCAGATTTACTTACGGCCCCGCCATCAGACAGGTTACGGTTTCGGGCTTTGGGTTTGCTCAGAGCTTTATGATAGATAAGCCTTCGGAAATCGGCACGGTGGACGGAACCGGCCCGGATCCTACGCCCATAGGAGAGCTTTCCACCGAGGTAAGGTTCCAGGTTAAGGCGCCAAAAGAAGGAGAATACGACCTTATCGTTGAATACGCTACCGCCAAGGAAGCCGGACAGGGCGAATGGCTGCAGGTCGCAGTCGGTGAAGGTAAGGATGCACAGTATTTCTATGATGACCTTCTGAAACATACTTCCGGCAAGGAGAGTTTCCGTAAATCTCAGCCCCTTAAGTTAAGGCTGAAAGCCGGAGTTAACACCTTAAGACTTATGAATCACAGGCGTCAGGAAAACACCCTTTGTTCCTACGCCCGCCTTAAGGAGGCCTTTTACGAGGCGGATCCTGACAATGATGTGCTTCTTTCCATCTGCGAATGGGGAAAGACGGGACCTCACAACTGGGGTTACAAGGTAGGAGATTCCTGGCGGATACTTAATGATATTTCTTTTGCAGTGGGAGCGGACGGAAACAACGGACGCTGTGCATGGGAGAGTGACTATACCACAAGCATCGCGGCTCAGTACAACAAAGCCGTTATCATGGATGAGTTTGCGGGTCTTGACAAAGGCTGGAACGATCCGGATATGATGGTTATCGGCATGGACGGCCTTACGGAAACCATGTGCAGGACTCATATGGCTATGTGGTGTATGATGAATTCGCCTCTTATGCTGGGACTTGACCTTCGAAGAGTTGAGAAAGGCGACTGGATCCATAACATCATCGCCAATAAGGATCTGATCGGTCTTAATCAGGATAAGCTGGGAGTTCAGGCAAAGCGCATCTGGTCATCAGCTGAAACCGAGCATCCCGACACTGCATATATTCGCGACAACAATCGTGTGGACGTATTGGCTAAGCCTCTGGCGGATGGTTCCGTAGCGGTATCTTTTATCAATTTAAGCGGGGGAAAGAAAGAGAACATCGCGATAGACTCAGACAGGATCGAAAGATTTATCGGTGCGAAAATGCAGAATAAAGAGGCATTCGTAAATGCTGCATCCTTCAAGGTCAAGGATCTCTGGACGGGTAGAGAAAGTGAGCTTTCCGGGAATACCATCAGAGTTGACGCTCTTGAACCTTATGACAATGTAACACTTAAGATCACGCCCTGATAAGATCCATTTTTTTTGCGTGAAATGATTATGAAAGTTAATTACGTCACAACGACAGATTTCATCAGCATTATTGCCGGCAGCTCGTCTGCCGGCGTTGATGTTTCCAAAGAATATATGGATAAGGCTCACCGGGAGGGCTGGCTTGAGGAATGGGATATTCTTCATAGGGATGAGCCCATTCTTCGTAAGAATGCGGCACGTATCCTTCATATGTACATGTTTAAAGTCCTTAAGGAACCGGATGAAGCTTCAGAGGGTCCCGCCTGGAAGCTTAGAGACATTTACGATTGCAGGGTCTGTGCGGGACATATCGCCCAGGCAGTTGACAAGGGGATCATGAGCCCTTTCTTTTACCGGGAAGGATTTGCGGTATTTGAAGGGGACCGGAACGTGGAACGTGATGAGGCCGAAGAATGTGTGAAGAGGCTGTTTCATCCCGAATTAAGAGCGGTTGCAATATTTCGGTAAATGAAATACAATGGGGGCAGGTTTTCTTAGACCAGGGAGCTGTATGATGAAGAGCATCAAACTTAAAAAGAGCGGACATACGCCGGACAAAAGGACCCTTTATCTTGCAAATATGAGCCACGAGATCCGTACCCCCATGAATGCCATCGTGGGGCTTTCCGATCTTTTGCTCAAGCAGTCCAAGGATCCTCAGGAGCGTGAATATCTTAACTCGATGCAGACCGCTACCAGGAACCTGCTGATGACGATCAATAATATACTTGACTACGAAGCAATGGTTTCGGGCACCATTAAGATCAACTTTGATTCCTTTGATATCAGCAGCCTCTTGAACGAAGTCATTTCCATAGCCAGGATCAATATAGGTGACAAGGATGTTAAGTTCTATGCCATAGCAGACCCGGATATTCCTTCGGTGATGCTGGGAGATGAGACCAGGATCAAGCAGATCCTCGTACACATCCTGTCAAATGCTGATAAATTCACCAAGCAGGGTCATATAAAGTTAAGCGTGGGCTGTGAGCGTATCGGAAGCAAGGCGCGCCTTGACTTTAGCGTCGAAGATACCGGAAAGGGTATTTCCAAGGATACTCTTCACAAGCTGTTTCAGGCCTATGAGCAGGCAGATTCTTCTTTTTCACGAGATGAAGGAGGCCTGGGAATAGGGCTTACCATTGCAAAGAAGCTTATAGAGCTTCAGGGCGGTGAGCTTAAGGTTGAGTCGGAGGAAGGAAAGGGTACGACCATGTCCTTCTCCCTTTCTTTGCCGATCCTTGACGAGAAACCTGCCGGATTCATTAAGGATCCGGAAAAGAAATACGTAGCGATTTTCCTTCAGGATCATTCGGAGGAAAAGGTTCTTTGCGATTATCTTGATAATTTCGGGATTACCTACAAGAGCCTTACCAATCTGGGTGAGCTGTTCGTTGAGAATGAGCAGAGGAGATTCACTCATTTTCTTTTGGATTATGATAAGTTCCTGCAGATCAAGGATGTGCGGGAGATAGAGGATCTGGATCTTGCGCCTGTGGTGGTGCTTGATTATATCAGACAGATCATTGATTACCCCGGCGGTAACTTTATAAGGCGCCCTCTTTGGTTCAGAGGTATCGCCGATGCCTTCAACGGAAGCGCTCCCATGAGTGTTGCCGAGAGTTATGTGAAAAAAGAAACCATTAAGGTTAACTCCGTACGTGTTCTCGTTGTTGATGACAATGATATAAACCTGAGAGTCACGGACGGATTGTTAAGACCCTTCGGAGTTGTCGTGGATACGGCCAATTCCGCCAACGAAGGTATCAAATTCATAAACAAGACGAAATACGATCTTGTTTTTATGGATCACATGATGCCGGGAATGGACGGAGCGGAGGCTACAAGGATTATAAGATCCTACGACGATCCTTATTACAGGACACTTCCAATTATCGCTCTTTCCGCCAATGCGGTGGAGGGGGCAGAGGAACTCTTCAGGCGTGCGGGAATGAACGATTTCCTTGCAAAGCCCGTTCAGGTGGGTGAGCTTGAGCGGTGCCTTAAGAAATGGCTTCCTGCGGACAAGGTGGTCGAAACCGAAGTGGTGGAAGCTACATCCAGGGATTACGGCGTATTCAACAACTTCAAGATCGTGGATGTGGCTGTGGGACTTTCCTACACCAACGGAGACGGCGCCATGTATTCGGCGATCCTTAAGGATTTTGCCGCTTCCATAAGCGATAAAAAGACACTTCTTAACAGACTTGCAGACGTGGAAGATATCGGACGGTTTACCATCGAGGTCCATTCGCTTAAATCCGCAGCCAAGACTATCGGTGCAACAGCGCTTTCCGACAAGGCCCTTGAACTCGAGCGTTTCGGGCACAAACGTGACATAGACAGCATTCACAAGCGGATCGGGAGCCTTAACAAAGAGATCGAGCTTGTAATAGACGACATAAAGGACTTTGCTTTGTCGGAACAGGTGGTTGTAAACCGCGTTCCCATGGATATTGACAAAGTCAGGGAGGGTCTTAAGGATATTTACTATGCCGCCGAGGATTTCGACTATGAGAAAGCTCACAATCTTATAGCGGGCCTTGGTAAATACAAATATCCCGAAAGGCTGGATGACATGTACTGTCGCATGCGTGACTGCCTGGAAGACATAGATTACTCCGAGACATCCCGCACCGCAATTGAGATGCTCTCAAGCATATATTAACCGATACATTTTTCTTTTGGAGGAAATATAATGAAACAAACCATGATCAAAGAATTTGAGAAAGTGTTCGGGGACAGCACGGGCGTGCGCACTTTCTTTGCACCCGGACGTGTAAACCTTATTGGTGAGCACACCGACTACAACGGAGGCCATGTTTTTCCCTGCGCACTCACCATTGGAACCTATGCGGTGGTTAAGCCCCGCACGGATATGACTGTCCGTTTCTATTCCATGAACTTTGAAAAAGAAGGCGTTATCACCGTTGATCTTTCAGGGGAATTAAAGCCCGACAAGAGCCTTAAGTGGACCGCTTATCCCGTAGGTGTTATCTGGGCATTTGCAGAGAAAGGAATGATGGTTAATCACGGTTTTGACGTTGTGATAAACGGAAATATCCCTAACAGCTCGGGACTTTCTTCTTCCGCATCACTTGAAGTACTGACCGGCTTCATGTTAAAGAATCTCTACGGATTCGAAGTAAGCAATCAGGATCTTGCGCTGATCGGACAGTTCTCCGAGAACAAATTTAACGGTGTAAACTGCGGTATCATGGATCAGTTTGCGATTGCCATGGGTAAGAAGGACTGTGCAATCTTCCTTGATACCAACACACTTAAATATGAGTATACTCCCGTTAAGCTTTCGGGAAGCAAGCTTGTTATCGCCTGCTCCAACAAAAAGCGCGGTCTTGGAGATTCCAAGTATAATGAGCGTCGCAGCCAGTGTGAAGAGGCTCTTCGTCGTATTCAGACCGTTAAGAAGGTAGACACTCTCGGTGATCTTACGGAAGAAGAATTCGAATCCGTACGAAGCGCCGTTAATGATCCCGTTCTTGAGAAGCGTGCAAAGCATGCGGTTTACGAAAACAGACGTACCGTCAAAGCTGTTGCTGCTCTTAAGGCTAACGACATCGAGACCTTCGGAAAGCTCATGATCGCTTCAGATGATTCTTTAAGAGATGATTACGAGGTTACCGGTGTTGAACTTGATACTCTTGTTGCAGAGGCACTCAAAGTTAAGGGAGTTATCGGTTCCCGCATGACAGGTGCCGGTTTTGGAGGATGCACCGTAAGCATTGTTAAGGACGAAGCCATCGATGACTTTATCAAGTCTGTCGGTGAAGCATACAAGGCAAAGATCGGCTATGCAGCTGATTTCTATGTAGTGGAAGTCGGCGACGGCCCTTCTGAGATTTAAATCCGGGGGTTGGGGGAGAATCGATTTTCGGAGGAAATTATGTCTATAGAACAGCTTATTGCCAGACTTGTTAAATATGGCGAAGTAACGGGGCTTGTGGAAGCCGCCGACAGAATATACGTTACCAACAGACTTCTTGAGACTTTCGGAGTGGACGAAGCCTTTGAGGAAGACCCCGGTGAAGTTAAGGTCGAGGATCTTGAGAGCATCCTTGCGGGAATGCTTGATTACGCTTATGAGAAAGGCCTCATGGAGGATAACGGCACGGTTTCCAGAGATCTTTTCGATACCAGGATCATGGGAGCTTTGGTTCCTTTTCCCAGCACCGTTATAGCAAAGTTTAAGGAACTGTACAAAGAAAGCCCTAAGGCCGCAACCGACTATTTCTACAAGCTTTCAAGAGATACGGATTATATACGCAGATACAGGATCGTTAAGGATCAGAAATGGGTAACCTCTACCGAATACGGCGATCTTGACATAACCATCAATCTTTCAAAGCCCGAGAAGGATCCCAAGGCCATTGCGGCTGCCAAGCTTATGAAGCAGGCGGGTTATCCCAAGTGCCTTCTTTGTCGTGAAAATGAAGGATATGCGGGTCGTATCAATCACCCTGCAAGACAGAATCACCGTATTATCCCCGTGACCATACAGGATTCGGAGTGGGGATTCCAGTATTCGCCTTACGTTTATTACAACGAGCATTGCATAGTGTTTAACGGTAAGCACGTTCCCATGAAGATAGACAGGGGTACCTTCTGCAAACTCTTTGATTTTGTAAAGCTGTTCCCTCACTATTTTGTGGGCTCCAACGCAGATCTTCCCATTGTCGGAGGTTCAATACTTACCCACGATCATTTCCAGGGCGGAAACTATGAGTTTGCCATGGCTCGTGCAGGCGTGGAAAAAGAATATGCAGTAGAAGGCTTTGCTGACATTAAGGTCGGTCGCGTTAAGTGGCCCATGTCCGTTCTTCGTCTTTCGGGACCCGATACGGACAGGATAATTGAACTTGCCGACAGGATTCTTAAAAAGTGGCGTGAATATACCGATGAATCGGCATTTATCTACGCTTACACGGATAATGAGCCTCACAATACCATCACGCCCATCGCCCGTAAGAGGGGAAACAATTACGAGCTTGATCTTGTGCTCAGAAACAACATAACCACTGAGGAGCACCCTCTCGGTGTTTACCATCCTCATGCAGAGCTTCATCACATCAAAAAGGAAAACATCGGTCTCATCGAAGTAATGGGACTTGCGGTTCTGCCTGCCCGCCTTAATACAGAGATCGCAGATCTTGAGAAGGCTGTACTTGAGAAACGTGACATCAGCGGTGACGAAGTTCTTTCCAAGCACCTTGACTGGCTTGAAACATTTAAAGATCGTATTGATGCCGATCCTTCCAAGATCCACGAGATCATGCAGGAGGAGATCGGTAAGGTATTCATGAAGGTTCTGGAGGATGCAGGCGTTTACAAGCGTACTCCCGAAGGAATGGCTGCATTTGACAGATTTGCGGCAAGTATCTGATGAAAGAACGAATCGCGGAAATATTAAAAAGAATGGAAGGTCAGTACGGAAGTGATCTGTACTGCTACCTTGATTACTACACCCCCTGGCAGCTCCTTGTAGCCACCATCATGAGTGCGCAGTGCACGGATGCCAGGGTTAATGCGGTGACCAAGGTTTTATTTGTTAAATATCCGACGGTTGAAGCCCTGGCCAATGCAGATTTTGATGAGTTGTCCGAGGACATTCATTCCGTCGGTTTCTTTCACAATAAGGCACGAAACATAATAGCCTGCTGCAGAAAGCTGATCACGGACTTTGGAGGGGAGGTTCCCTCTACTGTTGAGGAGCTTACATCACTTCCGGGGGTGGGCCGAAAGACCGCTAACGTCATCCGAAGTTATGTGTTTAATGAACCGAGTATTGTTGTGGATACCCATGTACTTCGTATCTCAAATAAACTGGGGCTTGTGAAAACCTCTGACCCCGTGAAGGCAGAGTTTGCGCTGATGAAGATAGTTCCGAAGGAATACTGGTCCTATGTAAATCACTGGTTTATCGCATTCGGACGGACGATATGTAAGGCTCCCACACCCAAGTGCGAGGAGTGCTACCTGAGGGATATCTGCAAACACTCAAAATAGGAGAAATAATGAATTATATCGCATTAGATCTGGAAACAACCGGCCTCAATCCAAAGAGAGACCGCATTATAGAAATAGGTGCAATTCGTGTGGAAAACGGGCAGGAGAACGCCGAGTTTTCCACATTTGTTAATCCCGGACGCGTACTTGATGAGCGCGTATCGGAACTTACGGGCATCGGGGACGAGGATTTAAAGAAAGCCCCCAAAGCAGAAGAGATCATAGGAGATCTCCTTGATTTTATCGGGGATCTTCCTTTGCTCGGACACAGCATTCTTTTTGATTATTCGTTTGTAAAGCATGCAGCGGTAAATACAGGGCTTACCTTTGAAAAAGAAGGCATAGATACCTTACGGATCGCAAGAGCCTGTCATCCGGAGCTTGAATCAAAGCGCCTTCTTGATATGTGCAGGTATTACGGCATCGAACTTGCGGCTCACAGAGCAAGCAATGACGCAAGAGCCGCGCACCTTCTTTTTACTAAGTTGGAAAACGGGTTTTCCACCAAATATCCGGAGTTATTTACACCCACTCCCCTTGTGTGTCAGGTTAAGCGGGAATCTCCCATCAGACCTCAGCAGAAGGATAAACTTAAGGACTTCATCAAGAGACACAATATAGACTGCCCCTACGACATAGATGCATTGTCCAGAAACGAAGCGACACGCTATTATGACAAGTTGAGGGCGCAATATGGCAAAAAGTAAATATAACAGAGAAGAGATACTGTCGGGGAACCTGATAAAGGCGATCCTTTCCCTTACGATCCCTGTCATTATCAACAGTTTTCTTCAGACCTTATATAACCTCACGGATACTTTCTGGCTTGGAAAACTTGGTACCGACGAGCTTGCGGCCATTAATCTGG
Source organism: Lachnospiraceae bacterium (assembly GCA_024695575.1). Classification (GTDB taxonomy): domain Bacteria; phylum Bacillota; class Clostridia; order Lachnospirales; family Lachnospiraceae; genus UBA1258. The sequence continues at coordinate 9,402 of JAILHY010000118.1, read as the reverse complement.
TCACTCCGGTTCAGAACATGATCATCAATTTCGGTTCGGGAATTACTGTTGCGGGATCAGTGCTCATATCCCAGTACATAGGCGCCAAAAAGGACGAGGATGCCAAATCCATGGCCAATCAGATATTTGCCTGTGCCATGATCTTTGCCATTGTCTGCGCAAGCCTGTGCGCTGTTGCCACTCCATCCATCGTTCGGTGGCTCGGTGCGGACGGAAGCGTAATGGATTACAGCATTATCTATTTAAGACTCGTGGTCCTGGACATGCCCTTCCTATATGTGGTCAATATGTATACATCCATTCATCAGGCGACGGGAGATACGCTTAAGCCCATGCTTATGAACCTCATGGGTATCTGCATCAACCTGGTTCTTGATCCCATGCTGATGATCGTATTTAAGTTAGGGGTTGCGGGTGCTGCCCTTGCCACAGTATTTGCCAAGGCGGTTCCGGCTGTGCTTGCCTTTATTTTTCTTAACTTTAAGAACCAGCTTTTGTACCTCGACCTTCGTCACCTGAAGTTTGAAAAAGAAAAAGTCCTTAACATCATAAAAGTCGGCCTTCCCAGTGCAATAGGCGGAAGTACCACCCAGTTTGGTTTCCTGCTTATGAGTAAGAGTGTGTTTAAATACGGCACACAGGCCATGGCGGCTTACGGCATAGGAAACAAGGTTAACGGGCTTATTTCCTTACCCTCAAACGGCATAGGATCCGCTACCTCCATCATAGTGGGACAGAACGTTGGCGCTGGGCAGAAGGATAGGGCCAATAAGGGATTCAAGATCGCAATGAACATGTCTGTGATATTTCTGCTGGTGGGCGGTCTTATCTTATCAAGAATGCCAATTTCCACAGCCATTGTTAAGATCTTCTCAAGCGATGACGAAGTAATCGGTATGGCGGCGGAGTTTCTGAGCATCATGGCGTTTTGGTGCTTTACAAACGGAGTTTATAACGCAACCACGGGCCTTTTTAAGGGAAGCGGCCACACTGCCGTCAATATGGTGGTGGAAGTTTCAAGGCTCTGGGTATTCAGGTTTGCGACACTTTTCTTTTGCGAATATGTGCTTAAACTGGGAGTACGAAGCGTATGGTACTCGGTGGTCGTAAGTAACGGTATCGCCGCACTTGTGCTCTATGTCATATATCTTACGGGCATCTGGAAAAAAGAAGTTATTAAGAGAAACTAAAGGGTGCTTTAATGTTATTTGCACCAAAGTGTGTTATTATAATTTCTAGGGCATTTTGAAAGAAGGCATTAACTTGAATCGCAATAAGATAAGAAACACGCTTGAAATACGAAACGCCATCAGGGAACACGGCTCTGATATATTGAAACACCCCAATTTCCTTGATTCTGCGCGTAATATACAGCATGGTGACGTGTCTGTCATGAAACACAGCCTCAAGGTGGCTTACGCCGCTGCCTGGCTCAACAAGAAGCTCCACATCAACTGTTCCGAGAGGGATCTCATAAGAGGTGCGCTGCTTCACGATTATTTTCTTTATGACTGGCATGATACAAGCAGAAAGGATTTTAATCCGCTCCACGGTTTCTATCACCCGGGAGTGGCTTTAAGGAACGCGCGCAAGGACTTTGTTCTTTCAGACAAAGAAGAGGATATCATATCCAAGCACATGTGGCCCATGACCGTTAAGCCGCCGAAATGCCGCGAGGCCTGGGTGGTGACGGCGGCCGATAAGTATATTTCAACACTGGAATCACTGAGACTTCATAACAGATCGAGAATGATCAGACTTCGGAGACGTATCATTGGGAAAAATAATCTACATAATGGGCAAAAGCTCAACAGGTAAAGACACGATCTTCAAGGAACTGCTAAGGGACAATCCATACTCATTAAAGACAATAGTGTCATATACCACGAGGCCAATCCGTTCAGGTGAGCAAGAGGGCAGAGAGTACTTCTTTGTGGACGAGGAAGGCTTTCAGACACTTAAGGACAAGGGCACCATCATCGAGGACAGATGCTATCCTTCGGCTCACGGTCCCTGGAGATATTTCACGGTGGACGACGGGCAGTTTGACTCCGAAGATAACTTTATCACCATCGGAACGATCGAGTCTTACGTGAAACTATGTAAGTATTTCGGCAAGGATCGTCTGATCCCCGTTCTGGTGGAACTTGATGATATCGACAGACTGCAGCGGGCCCTTAATAGGGAAAAGAAACAGAAAACCCCTAAATTAAAAGAAATGTGCCGAAGATTCCTGGCTGATTCGGAAGACTTTTCCGAGGAAAAGATTGCAGAAGCCGGGATAACGGAAAGATTTGAAAATATAAACTTGCGTACCTGCCTTGATTCCATCAGGGCGTACATCGACAGGGAAATGGGAGCGAATGGACGTTAAGATCACCCAGCTGACCCAGACCGGGCAGGTTCAGCAGACCGGACAGGTTCAGCAGACTAACGACGAGTTTAAGTTCATGCTCATGAGCCGCATATCCGAAGAGGATCTGCAGGCTCGTCTTGGTGCGCTCATGGACGAGATCACCATGCAGGGTGAGCGTATCGCCAAAAAGAAAGACATCCGCGATATGCGCCATTACCGGAGTCTCATAAAGGATTTCATGAATGAGATCGTTTCTAGATCCCATGCTTTTTCCAGAGAGAACTTCCTTGACAGAAAGGGTCGGCACAGGGTTTACGGCATTATCAGACTTGTGGACCAGACCTTGGATGAACTGGCGGGAGAACTGATAAAAGAACAGAAGGATAACCTCACGATACTCCAGAAGATCGGAGATATACGCGGTCTGATCTTAGATATATTTACGTAAAAAGAGATTCCATACAAGGTACTAATATGCCAAATTTTTCGGACATTATCGGTCAGGACATGCTAAAGAAGCACCTGATCACGGCAGTTGAACACGATACTGTAAGTCATGCCTACATTATCGTGGGAGAAAAGTATTCGGGCAAGGAATTTATTGCCCGGATTTTTGCGGCTGCGCTCCTTTGTACGGGTGAAGAGGGGCACGATATACCTTGTAACAACTGTCACAGCTGTCATCAGGCTTTTTCGAAGAACAATCCCGACATAATATATGTTACTCACGATAAGCCCGGCGTTATCGGCGTGGATGACATTCGTACCCAGATCAACGAAGACATTTCCATCAAGCCTTACTCGGGGCGTAAAAAGATATACATAGTCAACGAAGCCGAGAAAATGAACCCGCAGGCCCAGAACGCGCTTCTTAAGACATTTGAGGAGCCCCCGGAATATGCGGTGATCATTCTTTTGACTACCAGTGCGGACGAACTCCTGCCCACCATAAGGTCAAGGGCGGTGGAGCTTGATATGAGGCCCGTTCCCGATGCGGAAGTAAAGCGTTTCCTCATGGAAGAGGTCCAGATTCCGGATTATAAGGCTGACGTATGTGTCGCTTTTGCCAGGGGTAACATCGGAAAGGCCAAGCTCCTTGCGTCAAACGAGGATTTCGACAACATCAGACGGGATGTTATCAATCTTTTGAAGCATATCAGGGAAATGGAGATCTCAGAACTTGCCACTGCCGTCAAAAAAGCAGGTGAATACAAGCTTGAGATCAACGATTACCTGGACATCATCCTTGTTTATTACAGGGATGTGCTTCTTTTTAAAGCCACAATGGACGCAAACGGCTTGATTTTTAAGGACGAAATACAGTATATTAGAAAAGCGGCTTCAGAGTCGACTTACGAAGGTATTCAGAACATTATCGCAGGATTGGAGAAAGCAAGGGAGCGACTTGGCGCCAACGTTAACTTCGAACTTACGATGGAGCTTCTGTTTATGTGCATAAAAGAAAACTAAAGAGGAACGTATATGACCAAAGTTATAGGAGTTCGCTTCAGGGAAGCCGGCAAGGTTTATTACTTCGATCCCGGCGAGCTTGATATCAAAAGAGAAGAGCATGTTATCGTGGAGACTGCCCGCGGAGTTGAATACGGCACCGTTGTACTGGGTGTATCGGAAGTGCCCGACGAGAAGATCGTTGCGCCCCTTAAGCCCGTTGTTAGAGTGGCTACTCCCGAGGACGATACCAAAGAGAACAACAACCGTGAAAAAGAAACCCGTGCTTTCGGTATCTGCAAGGAAAAGATCGACACCAGAAATCTTCCCATGAAACTGATCAATGTCGAGTATACCTTCGACAACAGTAAGATCATTTTCTATTACTTCAGTGACAATCGTGTCGATTTCAGAGAGCTGGTCAAGGATCTTGCGGCTGTTTTCCATACCCGCATTGAGATGCGTCAGGTGGGTGTCAGGGATGAAGCAAAGCTTCGCGGCGGTATCGGCATCTGCGGACGTCAGATCTGCTGCAATTCCTACATGGGCGATTTTTCTCCCGTGTCTATCAAAATGGCCAAGGAACAGAATCTTTCCCTTAACGCCCTTAAGATCTCGGGTGTCTGCGGAAGACTTATGTGCTGCCTTAAGAACGAAGAAGAAACCTACGAAGAGCTTAACAAGAATCTTCCCTACGTGGGCGAGAATGTTACGGTCATCGACGGAAACAAGCCCGGCAAGGTGCATTCCGTGGATGTACTGAGACAGCTTGTTAAGGTCATCATTGAGATAAGCGACGACGAAAAAGAACTTGTTACCTACAAACCCGAGGAATTAAAGTTCAAGAAGAGCCGCAGTCGCAAGAACGAACTTACCGAAGAAGAAAAACAGGCATTAAAGGATCTGGAGAGCTAAGTGGAAGAACTTGTCAGGGAAGGCGAAAGAGTAGACGACCTTGAGCGAAACGGCCTTAAGATCATTCAGGATCCGGGGCGATTCTGCTTTGGAATGGATGCGGTGCTACTTTCGGGATTTGTCCATGTCAAACAGGGCGCGAATGTCCTTGATATGGGTACCGGAACGGGGATCATTCCCATTCTTTTGTCTGCTAAGACTGAGGCTTCGCATATAACGGGGCTTGAGATCCAGCATGAGAGTGCCGACATGGCACTTCGAAGTGTTATGCTTAACAGTCTGGAAGAACGTATAAATATTGTCGAAGGGGATATTAAGGAAGCAGGGCTTCTTTTTCCAAAGGCCGGATTTGATGCAATAACCTGCAATCCGCCTTATATGATCGGTGAGCACGGACTTAAGAATCCGGATTCGGCAATGGCGATAGCAAGGCATGAGATATTGTGTACTTTCGAGGACGTGGCAAGGGAAGCGGCTACACTGCTTAAGCCGGGAGGCTCTTTCTTTCTGGTGCACAGGCCCTTCAGACTTGCGGAGATAATAACTACCCTTGTGAGCCACAAACTGGAGCCCAAAAGAATGCAGTTCGTATATCCTTTTGTGGATCAGGAACCCAATATGGTCCTGATCGAAGCGGTCCGCGGAGGACGGTCTCGACTAACGGTTAATAAGCCTTTGATAATATACAAATCACAAGGTGAATATACCGACGAAATTTATGACATTTATGGGTATTGACATACCCCGTCGGATGTGGATATACTTGGCTTACAGATACCTTTAAATAGTATTGGGTTTTAGGAGACAACTTATGTTAGATAAGGTAATTGACATTATTAGAAATCAGCTTGGACTTGAGGATGCAGAGATCGACGAGGATACCAACTTTAAGGATGATCTTGGCGTTGATTCTTTGGATCTTTTAGAGCTTGTTATGGCTTTCGAGGAGGAGTACAATATCGAGCTTAACCCCGAGGAACTGGAGGACATTCAGACTGTCGGGGATGTACTGGACTTCATCAAGAAGTACGCTGATTGATTGTTTGGACAAACTAAGCTCCGGCAGATGCCGGAGCATTTTTTTTGGAGGATATATGTATAATGACTGGTTTTCCATAGGCCCGCTGACCGTTCACGGTTACGGAGCCTGCATTGCGATAGGAGTGCTGCTTGCGCTTTGGATGTCCACGTTCAGAGCCAAGAAGCGAGGCTTAAGCGCGGATCTTTGCTACGAGCTTGTTTTTGTAGGTGTGATCTTTGGTTTTATCGGCGCCAAGATCCTGTATCTTATTGTGGAATGGCGTGCTTTCCTTGATAATCCCTGGTCGGTGCTTTCATCAAGCGGATTTGTGGTATTTGGCGGACTCACGTGTGGTCTATTTGCGATATGGGTGGACTGCCGCATAAGAAAGCAGGATTTCCTCACCTACATGGAGCACAACATCCCTTCGGTTGCATTGGGACAGGCTTTCGGTCGTATAGGCTGTTTCTTTGCAGGCTGCTGTTACGGACGGGAATCCACATGCCCGGTGGCTGTTACCTTCCATCATTCGGATTTCGCGCCTAATGACGTGCCGCTTCTTCCGACTCAGCTTTTTTCTTCCGCAGGCAATTTCCTTAATACCCTGCTCCTTCTTTTTATCGCTTCCAGAGTGAAAAAGAAAGGCATCGTGCTTGGCTGTTACTTTATCTTCTACAGCACCGGAAGATTTATAATCGAGTTTTTCAGAAACGACTACAGGGGTTCGGTAGGACCTCTTTCCACATCCCAGTTTTACGGGATATTTGCTTTTCTTTTTGGCGCAGGACTTCTGATCTGGGGCATCAAACATGAAGAGAAGCCCGCAGAGATCGCGGCGGAAACTGTTGAGGATAAGAGTGAGGATCAATGAAACGTTACAGACGTGAAGACGAAAATTCATATGCCCTCGGGATCACACTGACCTTCGAACTTTTAAAGTATGCGCCGGAATATGCCCGCAAGGTCTATATTCATTCAAAGATGCAGGAAGGCGAATCCTTGGATAAGCTCCTTATGCTTTGCGTGGAATGTAACGTGCCTGTTGAGTACGGCGACAAGCCCTTTAATATCTTATCGCAAAAAGAAAACTGTTTTGTAATCGGTGAATTTAAGAAGTCCCATCGCGATGTTACAGGAAACGCAAATCATGTAGTCCTTGTTAATCCCTCAAATGCGGGAAACATGGGAACCATAATGCGCTCCATGGCAGGGTTTAATGTTACCGACCTTGTCATCATAACTCCCGCGGTTGACGAATTTGATCCAAAGACCGTTCGAGCATCCATGGGAGCGGTTTTTCATCTTAATATTTCCGTATTTGATTCTTTTGAGAAATACAGTGAGGCCTTCCACGGAAGGAACCTCTATCCATTTGTACTAAAGGGAAAGAAATCCCTTTCGGAGGCAGAGTTTGTTAAGCCCTATTCCCTTATTTTCGGCAACGAAGCAACGGGACTTCCGGATTCTTTTCTGGAAGTGGGAACGGGTATACTCATCAGACATTCTGCCAACATAGACTCTCTCAACCTGCCTATTGCTGCGAGCATCGCATTGTTTGCGGCAACAAAAGGAGATTTTTGATGTCTTTTATCGATTTTGACGGAGTAACCAAGGTATATCAGACGGGTGAAATCGCGACTCACGCTCTTGACGGTGCAAGCTTTACCGTGGAGGATGGTCAGTTTGTGGTGATCGTTGGCGCAAGCGGTGCCGGAAAGACCACGATCCTCAATATCCTCGGAGGCATGGACACCCTCACTGCAGGAACAGTGACTGTGGATGGCAAGGTGATTTCTTCTTTTTCAAAGAGAGAGCTTACCACCTACAGGCGTTTCGATGTGGGATTTGTTTTCCAGTTTTATAACCTTGTACAGAACCTTACAGCTCTTGAGAACGTGGAACTTGCGGCACAGATATGTAAGGATCCTTTAAGCGCTGCGGATGTTCTTACAGAGGTGGGATTACAGGACAGGATGTACAATTTCCCGGCGCAGTTATCGGGCGGCGAGCAGCAGCGCGTGGCTATCGCAAGAGCCATTGCCAAGAATCCAAAGCTCTTGCTTTGTGACGAGCCTACAGGTGCCCTTGATTACAACACGGGTAAGGCAATATTGAAACTATTACAATACACCTGCAGAAATACGGGAAAAACCGTCATAGTCATAACTCATAATCAGGCCATAACAAGAATGGCTGACAGGATAATAAGAGTTAAAAGCGGAGTAATAGAAGGGATCGAAGAGAATCCGAACCCGGAATCTATCGAAACCATAACTTGGTAAGATTCTTCGACTCCACTTCGTTTCGCTCAGAATGACATAAATGTAGTGTCATCCTGAGCGGAGGCGTAGCCGAAGTCGAAGGATCTTGTCTGATGAACAGTGGTTCCTGTCTGGAATAATAACAGTATGAAGAAAGCTCTCTGGACCAACACCTTAAGAGAAATCGGAAACAGCTTCGGGCGTTACATGGCGATTCTTGCCATTGTTGGGCTGGGAGTTGGTTTTTATGCGGGTCTTTCGGCCTCTCAGGATGCCATGATCGAAACGGGAGACGAGTATTTCAGAGATTGTAACTTTCATGATCTTCGTCTCATTTCAACTCTGGGCCTTGAGGATAAGGACGTGGAGGCCTTTCGTGAACTTGATTTTGTAAGGAACGCGGAGGGCGCATACAGTACCGATGCCCTTGTTAACATCGGGGATGTGGGTACAACAGTCAAATTTCTTTCTTTGTCAGACAAAATAAACGTTCCCATAGTGACGGAGGGAAGAGCCCCCGTTTCGGAGAACGAGTGTCTTCTCGACGATTACACCTACAGATCTGACGTCATCGGATCCAAGGTTTCGATCCTTGATTCCAACAAAGAATCCACGCTGGATCTTTTCAAAGTGCGGGAGTTTACCGTAGTGGGGCTTTGCAGAACGCCTCTCTACGTAAACTATGAGCGCGGAGCGACTTCTGTGGGGGACGGAACCCTTGCAGGATTTATTTGCGTACCCGCAGGAGCTTTTGACAGCGAGTATTATACGGAAATCTACGCCATCACCGATGCCTCGGATGAGAAGATCTATTCAGACCGATATGAGGACAGGATGGAAGAGTACGAGGACCGGGCGCAGGAACTGCTTGACGAACTTGCTTTTTCGAGATATACGGACATAAAGACCGATGCCGAGGAGGAAATCGCGGAGGCCCGAGGCAAGCTTGACGACGCCAAGGCCGAGATTGCGGATCATGAAAAAGAAATTGCCGACAACGAGCAGGAAATAGCGGATCACGAGCAGGAGATCGCCGACGGGGAGCAGGAGATCGCTGATCACGAACTTGAGATCGAAGACGGGGAGCGGGAGATCGCTGATGGTGAAAAAGAAATAAGAGACGGCGAGAGTAAGCTTTCCGACGGCTATTCAAAGCTTGAGGATGCCAGGGCAGAGCTTGATTCCATGAAGGCTTTTACGCCTGCTGAGATGTATGCGATGCAGAAGAAACTGCTTGATGACTCGGAAGCGGAATTAAAGGCCAAAGAAAAAGAGCTGAAGGATGCCAAAAAGAAGATAGAAGATGCAAAAGCAGATATCGAAGAAGGCAAGGTCAAGATCGCTGATGCCAGGGCGGAAATAGAGGACGCCAAGGTTAAGATAGCCGACGGCAAGGTTCA
>JAILHY010000063.1 GCA_024695575.1 Lachnospiraceae bacterium | reverse complement strand
GATCACATCGTCCACCGGGATGGCGCTGACAACCACTTCCACCTTCACCTTCGGCAGCAGGGTAGCGTCGATTTCCACGCCCCTGTACCGGTCGCCGGAACCCTTCTGGATGCCGCAGCCCATGACCTGGGTCACGGTCATACCCGTTACACCGAGATCGTTCATGGCCTTCTTCAAAGCATCGTACTTTGAAAGTCTTGCAATGATAACAACCTTTGAGATTCCCGTTGCGGGAGTAGGATCCTTAACAACACTTACGGAAGCGTTCTTCTTTGCTTCGCTTGCCTTCTCGTATTCGCTGGTTCCAAGGCTTGTGTTCTCGTTTACCGACATTGTCATGGTGTTTGAAATATCCATGATGGAGAAACCTGCATAAGCTGAAGGAAGACCATGCTCTGTAGAGTCAAGACCGACAATTTCTTCTTCCTCGGATACTCTCAATCCGAAGATCGCTTTAATGCAAAGATATGCAAGAGTGATGGTCACTGCGGTCCATGCAGCTACTGCCGCAAATCCGAGTAACTGAATGCCAAGCTGTCTGAAGCCACCGCCGTAGAAAAGACCTACAATACTGTCATTGCCGGGTGCGGAAGTTGTTGCGAAAAGTCCTGTTGCGATGGTACCCCAGATACCGTTTAAGCAGTGAACTGCTACAGCGCCTACGGGATCATCAACATGAAGCTTGTAATCAAGGAACCAGACACCGAATACTACAAGTAAACCTGCAACTGCACCGATAATGATGGAACCGAAAGCGTCTGTAACATCACAGGGAGCGGTGATTGCTACAAGACCTGCAAGGCTGGCGTTTAAACACATGGAAACATCGGGCTTACCGAATTTGATCCAGGTAAAGATCATACATACTACAGTTGCAACTGCGGGAGCGATGGTGGTGGTTACAAAGATGGAACCAAGCTGATCTACGCTTGTTGCAGCCGCACCATTGAATCCGTACCAGCCAAGCCAGAGGATGAATACACCGAGACAGCCGATGGGAAGGTTGTGGCCGGGGAAAGCATTTACTTTTACGATCTTGCCGGACTTATCTTTCTCAAACTTACCGATACGGGGTCCAAGGATTGCGGCACCGATAAGAGCTGCGATACCGCCTACCATGTGGATCGCTGCGGAACCTGCGAAATCGTGGAAACCAAGTTCTGAAAGCCAGCCGCCGCCCCAGATCCAGTGAGCTTCGATGGGGTAGATGACTGCGGAAATAACTGCGGAATATACACAGTAGGAAATGAATCTGGTACGTTCTGCCATGGCACCGGATACGATGGTTGCGGTGGTAGCACAGAATACAAGGTTGAATACGAAGTTGGACCAGTCAAAGTTTGCATAGTCCGTAAAAATGTCAAATCCGGGCTTTCCGATGAGACCTGCAAGGTCTTCACCCAGAAGAAGTCCAAAACCTACAAGGATGAATACTACAGTACCGATACAAAAGTCCATTAAGTTCTTCATTAAGATGTTACCGGTGTTCTTGGCTCTTGTGAAACCAGCCTCAACCATTGCAAATCCGGCCTGCATCCAGAATACCAATGCGGCTCCGATCAGAAACCATACAGAAAATGTTTCGCTCATATAATGTACCTCTCTTAATAATATGTTATGACTCTGTCCTCGGCCCATATGAATTCAGTGCTCATAAACTGCGCCTGAATTATATGGCTCCTCGGACTTTACTGCACTGTCCGTAAAATATTTAAGGGCGTGTGACCTTTTATTTGATCACGCGCCCTTGCGTTTATTATTCCTTTTTACACTGTTCTTATACGTAGAACAGCATCTGCTCGTAGGTCGGATAGGGAAGGAATTCGTCGGGAAGAAGAAGTTCTGCCTCATCCGCAACCACTCTTAATTTCTCCATATCCGGAATTACTGTTCCGTGATAGAACTCAGCCTGTTTCTGGTAATCCGCGATAGTTCCTGCTTTCTTTGTATCCTTTGCAAGCTTTTCGTTGAGTTCGTAAATCTTCTGGTAGAGATCCGAAAGCTCTGCTGCCTGCTTTTCTTCTGCTCCTGTCTTGATGGAAGAAGAAAGGGACTTCTTGGAAAGTACGGAGCCAACCAGCTCGTCGCTGTACTCCATGAGTGCCGGCAGGAACTGCTTAACGATCATATCCTGCATGGTAAGAGTCTCGATGTGGAGAGTCTTGCAGTAATTCTCAAGCATTATCTCGTAACGGGCCTTAAGCTCTGTCTCTGAGTAGATCTTGTGCTTCTCAAAGAGCTTCATGTTCTTTTTCTCAACGAGTCTCGGAAGAACCTCGGGAGTTGAACGGAAGTTGTAAAGACCTCTCTTCTCTGCTTCTTTTACCCATTCATCGGTGTAACCGTTGCCGTTAAAGATAACCTTTTTGTGAGCCTTGATTGCCTTCTTAATGAGTGCATGTACGGCCTCGGGAAGCTTAGCTTTGGATACGCCCTTAAGTTCCTCGTAGAACTTGGAAAGTTCCTCTGCAACTGCGGTATTGAGTACAGTGTTGGGACCTGCTACCGAGAAGCTTGAACCTAAAGATCTGAACTCAAATTTATTACCGGTAAAAGCAAAAGGTGATGTTCTGTTACGGTCTGTTGTGTCCTTTGTAAAGTGAGGAAGAACCTTTGCGCCGATGTCCATCTGAACCTTTCCCTTCTTGTCAAAGAAAGTATCGTTCTCGATGGAATCAAGAACCGCCGTAAGCTCATCTCCAAGAAAGATCGAGATGATGGCGGGAGGTGCTTCATTTGCGCCAAGTCTGTGATCATTACCTGCGCTTGCTACAGACAGACGAAGAAGATCCGCATAATCGTCAACCGCGCTGATAACTGCCATGAGGAATACCAGGAACTGAATATTCTCATCGGGAGTCTTGCCGGGATCCAAAAGGTTCTCGCCGCCTGCGGTTATGGACCAGTTGTTGTGCTTACCTGAACCATTGATACCTGCGAAGGGCTTCTCATGAAGCAGGCATACATAACCGTGCTTCTTGGCAACCTTCTTCATTACCTCCATGGTAAGCTGGTTTCTGTCGACTGCCACGTTGGTGGTGTCAAATACGGGAGCCAGTTCATGCTGACAGGGAGCAACTTCGTTGTGCTTGGTCTTAGCAGGGATACCAAGCTTCCAGAGCTCCTCGTCAAGATCATGCATGAACTCCGATACACGGGGCTTTAAAGCTCCGAAGTAATGATCGTCCATTTCCTGACCCTTGGGAGGCATTGCACCAAGTAAGGTTCTGCCTGTGAAGATCAGGTCTTTACGTTTCTTGTAATCTTCTTCGTCAATGAGGAAGTATTCCTGCTCGGGACCTACTGTTGTGCTTACGCCCGTAACATCATCGCGTCCGAGGAGCTTAAGTACTTTGACTGCCTCGGTGCTGATTGCTTCCATGGAACGAAGGAGAGGTGTTTTCTTATCAAGTGCTTCGCCGCTGTAAGAGCAGAAAGCTGTGGGAATGCAAAGGGTTCCGTCCTTGATGAATGCAGGGCTTGTAGGATCCCAGTTTGTGTAGCCTCTTGCTTCGAAGGTAGCTCTGATGCCGCCTGAAGGGAAGCTTGATGCATCAGGTTCGCCCTTAACAAGTTCTTTTCCCGAAAAGTCCATTGTGATGTCGCCGCAGACTGTGGGGGAAATGAAACTGTCGTGCTTCTCAGCGGTGTAACCGGTAAGGGGCTGGAACCAGTGAGTGAAATGGGTTGCTCCGTGCTCGATGGCCCATTCTTTCATGGCTACCGCAACGGCATTCGCTACGTCAAGTTCCAAATGTGTATTATTATCTATGGTCTTCCTAAGTGCTTTGTAAATGTCCTTCGGAAGCTTGTCTCTCATGACCTTGTCAGAAAAAACATATTCTCCGAAGATCTCGGGTACTTTTGTTGCCATACTGTTTCCTCCTTTTTATTGTCGAAATCCGTGCTTCTCACGGATTTCCTTGAATCGACCGCGTCACGCGTCACGCGGACCGACTGTCGAGTTTCTTTGAAACTCGACAATAGAAAAAGGCGCCTTAGGTATTAAACCTAAAGCGCCTTTGCTTTATGTGGTTGATATTATACTTGTTTTTTTAGTTTGTCAACAGGATTTTTTATAATTATTTAACAGATTCTTTTTCCATCTCCGCCTGGACTTCGGGAATGGCGGAAAGCATAGGCTTAATATCCTTGCCCTTGATGTTTCTGTCAACGTAGTTGCGGGTAAGTTTGATAACTACGGGAGTAAGGGACAGTACACCGATAAGGTTGGGGATCATCATAAGGCCGTTAAAGGTATCGGAGATATCCCATGCAAGGGAGGAGGTCATGATGGCACCGGAAATGATCATGATAACGAAGATCACTCTGTAGACCTTGGAGCCCTTGGTACCGAAGAGATACTCAACAGCCTTGGCGCCGTAGTGGGACCATCCGAGAACCGTGGTAAAAGCAAAGAGCAATACTGCTATAGCCACAAACCACTCGCCGGGCTTGCCGAACACGTTACCGAAAGCAGTAGCTACGAGAGTCGCATCCTTGACGCCTTCCACGGGAACACCCGTTGTAAGGTCGATAAGTCCCGAAGACAGTACAACAATGGCTGTCATGGTACAAACGATCATGGTGTCCGCAAATACCTCGAAGATTCCCCACATACCCTGCTTAACTGGTTCCGTAACGTTGGAATTCGAGTGAACCATAACGGAGGAACCAAGACCTGCTTCGTTAGAGAAGATGCCTCGCTTACAGCCGTTCTTTATGGCAAGCTTCAAAGCTTCACCGGCGATACCACCGGCTATAGCCTTGGCACCGAAAGCAAATTTGAAGATGGAACCAAACATTGCGCCGATATTTGAAATGTGCGAAAACATGATGATGAGTGAACCGATAACATAGGCGATCGCCATGAAAGGAACAACTCTCTCTGCAAAAGAAGCAATTCTCTGAAGGCCGCCGATGATGATAAATCCACCGATAACCATGAGAACCGCACCGATTATCCAGTTAACCACACTTACACCTAAGAATGCAGGTGCTTCTACGCCTGAAAAGAAAGCGGATTCGATATTAAGGGTGATCTTGTTGATCTGGCCCATGTTACCGATACCGAAAGAAGCCAGTATTGCAAAGCAGGCAAATACCACTGCCAGCACCTTACCTACGACTTTGAGGCCTTTATATCCGCCAAGACCGTCCGTAAGGTAATACATGGGACCGCCTGACCATTCACCGTCTTTATTTTTGCGTCTGTAGTAGATACCGAGAATATTCTCGGAATAGTTGGTCATCATTCCAAGAAATGCAGCCACCCACATCCAGAAAACCGCGCCGGGTCCGCCTACACAAATTGCAGCGGCCACACCTGCGATGTTACCGGTTCCGATGGTTGCCGCAAGAGCCGTGCAGAGTGCCTGGAACTGTGAAACCGAGCCTTTGTCCTGTTTCTTGTGTGTGTCCTTGTGAAACATTGAACCGATGGTGTTCTTCCACCAGTGTCCGATATGTGAGATCTGGAAGCACTTGGTGATCACGGTACAAATAAGGCCCGTACCTAAGAGCAGGATGATTGCGAACCATCCCCAGGCAAAGCTGTTGACTGCGTCGTTTACAACTGTCACGTTGTTGATTACATTTTCCATGTCCGTTCTCCTATCCTGTTTTTGGTGATTATATCAAAGGGCACTTTAATGCGTCAATACTTTTATGTGGTAAATCGTTAAAACAGCAAAATACCCTTGTGAATCAGATCGTTAAATCAATCAACCGGGTATTTGCCGTCGAAGCAGGCAGAACAAAGGGGAAGATCACCCGTCATTCTTTTAAGATCCTCAATACGGGCGTAGTACAAAGAATCCGCTCCTATGCGCTTGCGGATCTCCTCCGTATTGTTGGCGTTGGCTATGAGAGCCGAGTTATCGGGCACATCCGTCCCGTAAAAGCAAGGGTAAAGAAAAGGCGGGGAGCTGATGCGAACATGAACACGACCTGCACCCGCTGCCTTTAAATCCTTTATCAGGTTGGCTATAGTGGTCCCACGGACAATGGAATCGTCGATCAATACGATATCTTTGCCTTTTACAACACTTTCTATGACATTGAGCTTAAGCTTGACGGCGGAAGATCTTTCTTTTTCCGTAGGTTTGATAAAGGTACGACCCAGGTAGGAATTCTTATGAAAAGCAAGTGCAAAGGGGATACCGGACCTTGAAGAATACCCCATGGCTGCGGTAAGGCCCGAATCAGGAACTCCCGTTACGATATCCGCTTTTACCGGAGCAGACTCCGCCAGCGCCTCTCCGCTTTTGAATCTTGCCGAATAAACGTCCACTCCGTCGATCTTAGAATCCAGCCGGGCAAAATATATATACTCAAAAACACAATGAGCATGCTTTTGACTGACGGAGTTAAATTCAGAGCTAAGACCATCTGCGGAAACAGTCAGTATTTCTCCCGGAGCGATATCTCTTATCAGTTTGGCACCCACTGAGGATAGGGCGCAGCTTTCCGAGGCAATAACATATGTATCTCCCACTCTTCCCAAACAAAGAGGTTTAAGACCGTAAGGATCGCGGACTGCCACAAGTTTGCGTGGACTCATGACAATAACTGCATAGCTTCCCTTTAGTCGTTTGGATGCTCGTTTGACGGCTTCTTCTATACTCCCGCATGACGCTCTTTCCTTTGCGATAAGGCTTGCAAGGACCTCCGTGTCGGTGTCGCTTCGAAAGACAAGCCCTTCTTTTAACAGCGCTTCCCTAAGTTCATCGGTATTTGTCAGGTTACCGTTATGGACCGTAGCAAGCGTACCCTTGATATAATTGAAGGTAACGGGCTGGGCATTTTCGATACTGCTGGCACCTGTGGTGGAATAACGGACATGACCGACTCCGATATTCCCATAAAGCTTATCTGCTATGCCTGCATGAAACACTTCACTTACCAGCCCCATTCCTTTGTGACAGAAAATGTTGCCTTTTTCACCGTCTGTATCACATACTGCGATTCCTGCCGATTCCTGCCCCCTGTGCTGCAGGGCCGTGAGACCGAACATAATAAGACGTGCTGACTGCCGCTCGGTACCGTATACACCGAACACACCACACTTTTCATGAAGTTTACTCATAATGCCCCTTTCATAAAAAAAGGCACTTTGAGACATCTCAAAGCGCCTTTGCTTCATGATATGAAGATAATACTGTTTTGAATATCTGTCAACCGGATATTATCCCGGGATCAGTAAACGATCGTCTGGCCGGCGTAGATCTTGTTGGCATCCTTGATGCCGTTCTTTTTGACAAGGGCTTCAACTGTGGTGCCAAGCTTGGCTGCGACTGCT
>JAILHY010000105.1 GCA_024695575.1 Lachnospiraceae bacterium | reverse complement strand
CGTAAGCGAACGCGAAGCTCAAAAAGATTTTGAGTGGTGATTAGGCCGGGAGCTGAGGGAAGATCCACCGCTTACGAAGACTTAACGCCAAAAACGAGAGCTGCGATTCCACGCGAACGTTTAATGGCGTTTAGTCGTAGTTAGCGGTTAGCTTGCCCGGAGCGGAGGCCAGACCACGAGAAACTTTTTGCAGTTCGCGTGAGCGTATCATTCAATAGTCCGATCTTAGTCGTTTAACCTGACAGTAAATCCCGCCATCTATCCTTTGTACCTGCCCTCTTCTTCTTCAAGAAGATCCTCCACATACTTAGGAAGCATAAACGCTCCTGTATGCAGATTGGTCGTATAATACCAGGTTTTGATACCGCGGGCATTCCACCTGGGTGCATTAAGATCACGGATCGGATGGTACTTCTTGCTGGCAAATCCAAAAAGCCAGTAACCTGAAGGGCAGGTAGGAATATGTGCCTGATATACACGGCTTATGGGGAAGCTTTTGAAGGCTTTCCTGTGCATTGCACGACATGCATCCTCATCCTCGTCAAAGAAAGGGCTTCCGTGCTGATAAACCATGATCCCGTCTTCCTTAAGGGCCTTGAAGCAGGATCCGTAGAATTCCTTGGTAAAAAGTCCCGCAGTATGTCCCAGGGGATCCGTTGAATCGTTGATAATAAGGTCGTATTCATCCATCTTGCCGCGCAGGAACCGAAGGCCGTCACGGTTATGAAGATTTACACGCTTGTCATCAAGTCCGCAGGCGTTGTCCGGGAAGAACTCGCGGCAGACATTAACGAACATCTCGTCAGGCTCCACCACATCGATCTCTTCGATCTCCTCGTAATAGGAAAGCTCTCTGGCAACACCGCCGTCACCGCCACCGATGACCAGGACCTTGCGCACATTGGGATGAACCGCCATGGGTACGTGCACTATCATTTCGTCGTAGGTAAACTCGTCCTTCTCCGAAAAGATAACACTGCCGTCCAATGTAATGAACTTACCGAATTCCTGTGAATCAAACACGTCGATCCTCTGAAGATCGCTGGTGCCGGAAAATAACTGCTTATCTACTCTAATGGACATCTTGACGTTGTCCGTATGCATTTCTGAAAACCAGTATTCCAAATCCGTTACTCCTTCATTTTCTTATGGTTATTCATCATAGTGAAGATCCTTCGACTAAGGAAACGCCCCCTCACATGTGTTCGGCGGCAGGTCGTCAGGCGCATTTAAAATGACTACGCCATGGCGCCTTCCTCGCTCAGGATGACATCATTACTTCAGTACGTTCAGTCGTTCCAGCGTGCCGTCTTCGGGGCCCTGCATTGAACATCCTTTTTCTTTGGCATAAAGAATGTAATCGATGATTTCCTTGGTAATGGTCTCGCCCGGGGCCAGGATCGGGATTCCCGGAGGATAACACATAACGAACTCGCCGCAGATGTGCCCTGCAGTTTCCCTGATGGGCATAAGCTCCTTGTCCGCATAGAACGCAGCCTGAGGAGTCGCCGCAACAATGGGTGTAATATATTCGGAGTTATGTAAACTTGACTTGGGCTTTGAATAAAGTCGCTTGATATCTTCGAGTGCTCCCACAAGTCTCTCGATATCCTGCATCCTGTCGCCGATGGAAATGTAAGCAAGGATGTTACCGATATCACCAAACTCTATCTGAATGTCGTATTCGTCTCTTAACAGGTCGTAAACCTCGATTCCCGTAAGGCCGATATCCCTTGTATATACGGAAAGCTTGGTCACGTCGAAGTCATAAATGCTGTTTCCGTTCACAAG
This sequence comes from Lachnospiraceae bacterium, assembly GCA_024695575.1. Lineage (GTDB taxonomy): Bacteria > Bacillota > Clostridia > Lachnospirales > Lachnospiraceae > UBA1258. Next base: position 7,392 of record JAILHY010000105.1, on the reverse strand, counting down.
CTCCTTGCCGTAAGCGTAGAAACCGCCGATGGAGTTAATCTCGCTGCGGGCATACTCGGCCATGTTCTTAACCTTTTCAAAGGATTCGCGTCCCCTGAGGGCCAAGTTACGGCGGGTAATATCAAGGCTTGAAAGCAACAGATAACTTGCGCTTGTAGTCTGTGTCAGGTTGATTATCTGCTCCACATAACATGTATTTACGTCCGGACCCAAAAGAAGGATGGAACTCTGAGTTAAGCTGCCGCCTGACTTGTGCATGCTGATGGCAGCCATATCCGCGCCTGCTTCCATTGCGGACATGGGAAGATCCTCGTGAAAATAAAGGTGAGTTCCGTGGGCCTCGTCCACAAGCACCAGCATGCCGTGCTCATGAGCAAGCTCAACGATAGCCTTAAGATCCGAGCAAATACCGTAATAAGTCGGATTGTTTACAAAAACAGCCTTGGCGTCGGGGTTCTTAAGAACGGCTTCTTTTACCTGGGATATCTCCATTCCGAGGGCGATACCGATGTGGTTGTCAACCTCGGGATTAACGTACACGGGCTCAGCTCCGCAAAGTACAAGAGCGTTAATTGCGCTGCGATGCACGTTCCTTGGAAGAATGATCTTGTCCCCCGCTTTGCAGGCGGTAAGTATCATACTCTGTACCGCAGACGTGGTACCGCCCACCATAAAATAGGCGTGAGAAGTGCCAAAAGCATCGGCCGCAAGCTGCTCCGCATCAAGGATCACCGATACGGGATGGCACAGATTATCAAGGGGCTTCATGGAATTCACATCAAGTCCCACGCATTTATCCCCCAGAAGTGTGACCAGTTCCGGGTTGCCGCGACCCCTCTTGTGTCCCGGCACGTCAAAGGGAACCACCCTCTGCTTCCTGAATCTTTCAAGCGCCTCATAGACCGGCGCGGATTTCTGTCTGTTTATATCCAAGTCTGTTCCTTTCTTTAGGATAAACGGTTACCATTTATCATAAGGACAATGATTTTCTTTTATCACCGCCCGAAGTTCAACATAACATCCGCATGCTCCGCAGAGCCCGTCAGCAAGTCTTTCACAGTTCTTGCAGACGGAAAGTCTCTCCTCGTAAAGTCGGTCGGATGACCTTTCATCCCCCGTGACATCCGCTATCAGCTGTCTCAGTGTTTGAAAATATTCATCTTTATCTATCATTTCCCGTGTAAGACAACGCTTACAGATCCTTAAAACATCTTCGCTCATCTTGCCCTATTATATCAGCACACTACAGTTATTTCCATCATAATTTGATAAGAAAAAAGGAGTCTTTCCATACGGAAAAACTCCTCATCAAAAGCCTGTTCCGGGGGATATCACATACTCCGTCCAAACGGTATATCCTAAAGTGTCACGCCCTGCTTAAATATTGCCATATCATGGTATCCTGCGCGTTCCGCCGATACATATTCCCCGCCCGCCACGCGGATCACATATTCGTAGAGCCGTGCTGCCAGCGTTTCCCTGTCAGCGGATTCAAGAAGCTCTCCTGCATTGAAGTCGATCCAGTTGGCCTTACGCTCGAAAAGACCGGTATTACTCGATATCTTAACGGTAGGTACGGGTGATGCAAAGGGTGTGCCCCGTCCGGTGGTAAACAATACAAGCTGGGCCCCGCTTGCCGCAAGGGCTGTGGCTGCCACCAGGTCGTTACCGGGAGCGCTCAGAAGATTCAGACCCTTTTCGCTTACCCTCTGCCCGTAAGCCAGCACTCCGCATACCGGCGTAGTCCCGGATTTCTGGGTACAGCCAAGAGATTTGTCCTCCAGAGTGGATATGCCCCCTGCTTTATTTCCGGGAGAAGGATTCTCATAAACGGTCTGTCCGTGGCTTTTGAAATAATCCTTAAAATCATTGATGAGTTTGACCGTCTTTTCAAACAGCTCCTCATCCTTACAACGGTTCATAAGAAGGGTCTCTGCCCCGAACATCTCCGGAACCTCGGTAAGTATCGTGGTTCCCTGCTTGCTTATAAGATAATCGGAAAAAGAACCAACCAGCGGATTGGCTGTGATTCCGGAAAATCCGTCGGAACCTCCGCACTTTAATCCCACAATAAGCTCCGATACCGGTATGTCGGTGCGAACATCTTTCGATGCCGTTTCTATCAGTTCCTTTACGATCGAAAGGCCTTCTGCCAGCTCATCTTCGCACTGCTGGGAAACCAGAAATCTGATCCTGTTTTGATCGTATTCCCCGATATAAGGCTTCAAAACATCTATATTGCTGTTTTCGCAGCCAAGTCCTAAGACCAGCACACCGCCGGCATTGGGATGTCTGATGAGATCTGCAAGGATCTGCCTGGTATTTTCCTGATCGTCTCCCATCTGGGAGCATCCGTAGGGATGGGGAAAAGCAACCACGGTATCAACAGACCCCTTTACAAAGGGTTCCGCAAGCCGGGCTATCCCGGTCGCTATATTATTTACACAACCGACAGTCGGAATGATCCATATCTCATTTCTTATGCCTGCACCGAAAGCGCGCCTGAAGCCTTTGAAGGTATCGGCAAGTCCCCCGGGGACACTAACCTTTCTTTGTAAAACAGGTTCATAGCTGTAGCTGACGGTTTCGTCCAGTCTCGTGGCAAGGTTATGCACATGAACATGCTCGCCGGCACGGATATCGGTTCGGGCTCTGCCGATGGGCTCTCCGTATTTGATTACGGAACTGCCTGATGGAATATCGGTTATGGCCATCTTGTGACCTGCGGGAATGTCGTTTACCGCAACGATCGGATTGCTCTTTTTTACATCCTTATCGTCACTTACGTCCACGGCTGTCCCTGCGTTTATATCCTCAAGCGCCACTATAACGTTGTCTTCACGATCGATCTTTAAACATTTTTCCATAAGCTCAGAAATTTTTCTCTATTGCCTTTCTCATGCCAAGTGTTCTGATATCTTCAAGGTAATCGGTGACCATTTTGAGGGTGTTTCCTTCTTTTGCCAGATCCTGTCCCCAGAATGCGGTATTTGACAGAACCGCCTTGGCAAACTCAGCGGATGACTTACCGGAATTATCCTTAAAGAACTCAAGTACAAAAGCATCATCCATTATGCGGTATTCACTGCCGTCCCTGTGTCCTATGAGTGCTCCGTCACTGATCTTATCACCTGTGTAAAAAGCCATTAAGGCAGCAATTGAAAAAGTAAGGTGGGCGGGATTCTCCCCATTAAGTCTGATGTATTCCAAAAAGCTTGGCATACAGCGTGCTTTCCACTTGGAAACACTGTTGAGCGAGATCGAAAGAAGCGCATGTTTAACATAGGGATTCCTGAATCTTGTTATCACTGCCTCTGCGAAATCCAGAAGATCCTGCCTGGGAAGGGTAAGTGTGGGAATAACCTCGTCAAACACCGTAGCATGCATGAAATCATATATGGTCTTGTCCTCCATCGACTCAAGCACTATGTCGTTGCCGGCAAGATAAGAAGCAAGCACAAAGGAAGTATGAGCTCCGTTCAGTATGCGGACCTTACGCTGTTTATATGGCTTCTGGTTATCGGTATAGATAACGGGAAGGCCGGCCTTCACAAAAGGAAGTTCATCGGTAAGATCTTTTTTGCTCTCGATGACCCAAAGTGCGAAAGGCTCGCCCGTAACAACGAGTCTGTCTTCGTATCCGAGTTCGTTCCATACTTTTTCTTCTTCCCCTCTGGGATATCCGGTCACTATCCTGTCCACGAGAGTAGAACAGAAGTTGCAGGCGGTGTTCACCCAGTTTCTGAAATCTTCGGGAAGCTTCCACAGAGTTATGAATCTATCCACGCACCGTGCAAGTTCTATCCCGTTATCATCAATAAGTTCAACGGGAAGCATCACAAGTCCCTTGGAAGGATCCGCCTTGAAAGCTTCATATCTTGTAAAAAGAAACTTAGTAAGTTTACCGGGGAAGGTCTTTGGAGGCTTTGCGTCAAAAGAATCCGTATCGTCGAAGACTATGCCCGCTTCGGTAGTATTTGAAACGATATATCTCAAAGAATCGAGCTTAGCATAATCGGTATACTTCTCATAATCGGCGTAAACATCCACCGTATCGGCTATACCGGTCACTATACGGTTCTGTATCTTTGCTTCACCGTCCTGTATCCCGCGAAGGGAAACCGTGTAGAGATTATCCTGCTTTCCGAAATTCTCAAGGCTTCCGAATTCGATGGGCTTGGCAAGCACTATACTGCCGTCAAACAATCCCTTTTCATTGCAGATATCAAACATATAATCAACAAAGGCCCTCAGGAAATTACCTTCACCGAACTGAAGGACCTTAACGGGACGATCGACCCGCTTTACCATTTCACCGCTTAACTTCTTCATATGCTATCCTACCTCCGATCAGTCTGACAGAAAAATATGCGCTTTTCGTGAAAGCGCTTACACGAAGATAATACAAGAAAAAATCTGTAAAGTCAACTTGATTTTCTTTCTTTGATTATGTATAATTTATTTGTTTCTTGAAAACGCTTTCACAATACGCGAATAATCTTTGTTTTGGGAGTTAACTCATATATGTCTGACAGAAGCAAAAAAATCACCATTTATGATATTTCCGAAAAATCCGGAGTTTCCATAGCCACCGTCTCAAGGGTGCTTAACGGGGCCAAGAATGTTAATCCCGACACCCGTGAGCGTGTCGAGGCCGTTATGTCCGAGATGGGATACAAACCCAATGCCTTTGCAAGAGGACTGGGACTTGATACCATGAAGACAATAGGCATTCTTTGTGCAGATTCTTCCGACACTTATCTGGCAAAGGCCGTTTATTTCATCGAAGAACAGTTACGCCGGAACAACTACGACTCTCTTCTTTGCTGTACCGGCTATGAATCCTCCAATAAGAAAAAAGCACTGGACCTTCTGATATCCAAGAAAGTGGATGCTGCCATCCTGGTTGGCTCAAATTTTCTCGAGCCCAGCAGACAGGGCAATAAATATATAAGGAACGCTGCCGCAAGCGTCCCCATAATGCTGCTGAACGCATTTTACGATTATCCCAATGTCTATTCGGTATACTGTGATGATGCCGGCGCCATGGAGCAGGCAACGGATCTTCTTTTGGATTCGGGATGCCGCAATATCCTTTATCTGTATGATTCAAGATCCTATTCGGGCCAGCAGAAGATAGCAGGCTTTACCCGTTCGTACGGCAAGCATAAGATCGACTTTTCTCCGGATCAGCTGCAATTTTGTCCGTGCGGACGTGAAGATATCGCAGGCTCGATAGAATTCATAACTTCGCTCTGGGACAAGGGTATGCGCTTTGACGGTGTACTTGCTTCGGAGGATGCCCTTGCAGTCGCAGCATTGAAATTTGCTTCGGCCCATGACCTTGCCGTTCCCGATGACATCAGGATAATCGGCTACAACAATTCCTTCCTGGCCACCATGACCATCCCCGAACTTACCAGTGTGGACAACAAACTTCAGCCTATGTGCAGGCAGCTTGTTGACACTCTGTTAAACGTGCTTTCCGGACATGAAATGCCCGTCAGGAGCGAATACTCCGGCGAGATCATCTCCAGGGAAACAGCATAAAGAAAACAAATCCAAGGAGAATGCCATGAAAAAATTTATGGACAAGGATTTTATCCTTTCAAACAAAACCTCAGCAAAACTATTCCATGAATACGCTGAAAAGATGCCTATCCTCGACTACCACTGCCACATCAATCCCGCAGAGATAGCCGCGGACCGGAAATTTGACAACATCACACAGGTCTGGCTTGGAGGCGATCATTACAAATGGCGCTTTATGCGCTCTTGCGGTGTGGATGAAAACCTGATAACCGGTGACGCTTCGGATCATGACAAGTTCATCGCCTGGGCCGGATGTCTTGGCAAAGCCATCGGCAATCCGCTATACCACTGGAGTCATCTTGAGCTTCAAAGATATTTCGGCTACAACGGTATTTTAAACGCGGATACTGCCGAAGAGGTCTGGAAGCTTTGCAACAAAAAACTCAAGTCTCCAAAACTGAGCGTAAGGAACATCATCAAACAATCCGGCGTTACACTTATATGTACAACAGATGACCCTGTAGATCCTCTCAATTTCCATGACGAGATCCGCGCCGACAAGTCCTTTAAGGTTCAGGTTCTCCCCGCATGGCGTCCCGACAAAGCCATGAATCTGGAAAAAGCAACCTATACCGAATACCTTTCCGAACTTTCAAGGGTTTCCGGCGTTACAGTGGATTCTTTTGCAAATCTCGTAAAAGCCCTCAGATCGAGGCTTGATTTCTTTGAAAGCAAGGGCTGTCTCGTATCTGACCATGCACTCAATTACGTCATGTATGCTCCCGCATCTTCCGAAGAGATCGAAGCGATATTCGCAAAAAGGATAAAAGGAGCTTCGGTCACCACCGAAGAGGAGCTTAAGTTCAAGACTGCCTTCATGCTTGAAATGGGTCGTGAATATGCCCGCAGAAACTGGGTAATGCAGCTTCATTACGGCTGCAAGCGTGATAACAATACAAAGCATTTCGATCGCCTCGGTCCGGATACAGGCTACGACTGCATCAATACGGAAACCTCATCAGTCGGACTGGCCGATTTTCTTAATGCCCTTGATCGCGAGGATTCGCTCCCCAAGACGATCCTTTATTCCTTAAATCCCGCTGACAATGAATCGATCGGCACTGTACTGGGATGCTTCCAGGATTCTTCTGCCGTTGCCAAGATACAGCAGGGAAGCGCATGGTGGTTCAACGACAACAGGATAGGAATGGAAAATCAGATAAAGAGTCTTGCCAATCTGGGCAATCTCTCGGGTTTTGTAGGTATGCTGACAGACTCGCGAAGCTTCCTTTCCTATACCAGGCACGAGTATTTCAGAAGGATCCTCTGCAACGTTCTCGGGACATGGGTAGAGAACGGTGAATACCCCGAAGATTACAAAACGCTTGAGCAGATAGTCAAAGGTATCTCGTACAATAACGCGGTAACATATTTCGGATTTGATCTTAAAATCTGAAGTCCCGGCGTTTTATATCGGGTATACTGTCTTGGGCAGGTACTTCCATAAGCTCTTAAAGCTTAGTAAGTGAGGACCTGCCTTTTTCAGTATTCCCGACCGGATCACAAAAACTAACATACCTATACCATTGAAAAAACGCGATTTTTGTGTTAATATCTTCTTTTGATAATCAAAAATAACCAGCAAAAAGGACAGGAAAAATGAAAAACTTGATTTCAAAGAAACATAAGGACTTTGCATCCGCAGTTTTTGGCATCATCACTGCGGCCTTTGCCGCCGTACTGATCACCGTCTTTGCACCGGGGCTTTCATGCACAGCATCCGCTGACAACAGTACTTTCTATAGTGCAGCGGGTATCGAACAGAGCAATATTGTGATTGAAGGTGCCGACGAGACGTTG
>JAILHY010000179.1 GCA_024695575.1 Lachnospiraceae bacterium | reverse complement strand
GATCTTAGGCTTACACGCCAGTGCCATGGCGATCATATTCATTACTCATGACCTGGGCGTTATCAACGAAATGGCTGATGATGTAGCGGTTATGTACTGCGGACAGGTAGTGGAGCAGGCTCCTTCAAGCGTTATCTTCCACAAGCAGTTAAAGAGCCACCCTTATACAGAAGGTCTTATGCACTCGATCCCGAGGCTTGATGCTGAGTCAGACAGACTTGAGCCTATCCCCGGCGTAGTTCCTCATCCTCTTGCACTTCCCAAGGGCTGCAAGTTCGCACCCAGGTGTAAATACTGCACCGAAAAGTGCTTAAAGGAAGAGCCGCCGCTTGTACAGGTGGATACAAATCAGAAGGTAAGATGCTTCTATCCCGATAAGGAGGAAAGAAACAGTGAGCAGCACAAAGAAATTACTGTCAATATCTAATTTAAAAAAATACTTCCCTGTTGCCAAGACCTCCATATTTCAGAAGCAGCAGTTATATGTAAGAGCCAACGAGGATATCTCCATTGATATCTACGAAGGCGAGACCCTCGGTGTCGTTGGTGAGTCAGGATGCGGTAAATCAACACTTGGTCGTGTTCTTTTGCAGTTATATCCCCAGTCGGCAGGCTGCAGCCTGTACTACGGTTCAACCATTGATGACCTTTCACCCTCATATGTTAAGGACACCATCAAAAATGCCGATAAATACCGCAGGAAATATCATAAGGCCCTTGCCAAAGCCGAAATGATGGACAAAAGGGTAGCTGAGGCAGGCGGCGAAGAGAAAGCTGATTTCTACACTCTTCAGAGCCAGACCATCGCCCGCAGTGAACTTCAGACTGCAGAGAGCAACATGGTTAAGATCCTTGGCGGTTTCTTTTACCATGATGATGCCAGAGGCAAGGAACTCCTGTTAAACATCTACGAGGAGAACAAGAAACGCAACAAGCTCCTTCACGAGAAAAAGAAAGAGACCGTAACCTACGAGCATTACGATCACCTGATAAAGAAAGATGAGAAGGCCGGAGCATCTGCCAAGGCCAAGATGGACAAGGCACAGGCCAAGATCAAGGAGATCGATCAGAAGTTAAGAGCCCTTGATTCGGCTATTGCACAGCTCAAAAGACAGCTTGAGACCGTTAAGGCTCCTTACATGAGCGATCCCGAGTTTGCCAAGTACGACGCCATGGTTGATAACGGCGTTGACCTTGCAAGACTTAAATACAAGGAAATGAGAAACCTGCGTAAGGATATGCAGATCATCTTCCAGGATCCTTACTCAAGCCTTAACCCCAGATTCACCGTAGGTCAGATCATAGAGGAAGGCCTGGTTACACACCATTTCTTCAAGCATGGTTCGGCTAAGATGCGTGACTACATCGTTGAGACCATGGAGAAATGCGGACTTCAGGAGTACATGCTCCACAGATATCCTCACCAGTTCTCCGGCGGTCAGAGACAGCGTATCTGTATTGCCCGTGCACTTGCGGTTCAGCCCAAGTTCGTAGTCTGCGACGAGTGCGTATCCGCTTTGGACGTATCCATTCAGTCACAGATCATCAACCTTCTTCAGGAACTGAAGGAGAAGCAGAACCTTACTTATATGTTCATTTCCCATGACCTGTCCGTAGTTAAGTTTATTTCGGACCGAATCATGGTTATGTATCTTGGTAATGTGGTAGAGCTTGCGGATAAGGATACGATCTTCAACGATCCCCGCCATCCTTACACGGTTGCGCTCCTTTCCTCGATTCCTACAACGGATCCCGATTCTCTTGACAAAGAAAGGATCATCCTTGAAGGAAACATACCGAGCCCCGTCAATCCTCCTGCAGGCTGCAAATTCTGCACACGCTGCTATATGGCTACAGAGAAGTGCAAGCGCGTAGCTCCTCCTCTTAAGGAACTGGCTCCCGGACATTTCTGCGCATGCCACTATCCGGATGTCAAGATCGACGAGAACAAGAACTTCCTTTTTGAAGCAAAGACGACAAAAGGTGCATAATGTCATTATTCGGTAATTTCGGAGAATTATACAAAAAGAAAGACCACGTTAAATTCATAGATAACTATGAAGTTGAACTGGAAGAAGATGAAAAGGGTAAGTATCACAAGAAAGTGAAGTATACAGGCCCTTATATTCCTGTTCGAACAGAACTTAAAAGCCTGAGGCCCCGGCTCATTGCCGTGGCCCTCATGGCTTTTTGTGTTGTTACGTTTCTGGTGATCGCAACATTTATGAAGCATGCTTCGGTCAATTTTGTGTTGTCCGAGCTGTTCCTTGCAATATCACTGTTTCCGGGACTCTACCTTATTATGGGGCTGATGCATCTACCCTATTCGGGTAAACCAATGCAGAGAGACGGCTACATGCACGGCATGATAAGAGTGCTCAATTCATCAGGAGCAATCCTTGTGTTCATGGGACTTGAACTTGTTTCGGAGCTTCTTTACAGATTAAGATACGCTGACTGGATGTTCTTTTCAGAGGACATTCTTTTCCTTGTGATCGTTATCCTTGCAGGCGGGATCTCCGCCGGGATCATGGTGATCATACGCTCTATAGAAGTTGATGAATTAGAACTGAATCAATATAATGAAGTTCAAAAGATGAAATAAGATTTCTCGACTTCGCTCGAAATGACACATTGGAATGATTCACATTGCTTTTTCATTTTTTTTCATTTTCCCCCTAAAGTTAACCGAATATTATCCGATAAATGTTACAGAAGGGTAGTTTGAGTGTTTATACTTAAGCTATGCATTCACTAAACATCAGGAGGTGCGGTATGCGTATAGAAGCTTACAATCAGGTACAGCAACTGTACAGCTCGTCCAAAGTTTCCCGCGAAACAAGCGTTCAGAAGAAGGGTCAGCTTGATCAGGTTCAGTTTTCAAGCCAGGGCTTAAGTCTTCAGGCTGCAACTGCAGCAGTTAAGAATGCTCCCGACATCAGATACGATGTTGTAGAGCCTTTGAAGAAAGCGATTGCAGAAGGAACATACAATGTTTCCGGCGAATCTTTTGCCGAGAAATTATTAGCCAAGTACGAAGCTCTGTAGGGGGTTCTTTAAGTGGCGAGCCTAATCGGGAATCTAATTGAAATATTGGATAGTGAAGATAAAGAATACAGGCAGCTTTTAGAACTCTCTACTTCCAAGACGCAGATTATAGTCAAAGGGGATCTGGATGCTCTCACGCAACTTACGGAGAAGGAGCAGGGGCACGTTGATCGGATCTCGGCGCTCGAAGTAAGGCGCCAATCCGCCATGACGGAGATTGCTAAGATACTCAACACGGATGTTGATGCATTGAAGCTGTCGGAGTTGATTTCTTTGTTACAGAAAACTCCGAAAGAACAAAAACAATTGGCAGAGATTCATGACAGACTTCATAAAACTCTATACGAGATGAAGATAGTCAATGAAAGAAACGAGGACCTGTTGAACACGGCCATAGAGATGGTCAACTTCAACATGACGCTCATACAATCAATGAGGACCGCCCCGGAAACTGCCAACTACAACAGAGGAGCATACAGCGCCGGAACGGTTCTTGGAACGGCCACCGGAAGCTTCGATGCCAAGCAGTAACATTCGGGAGATTCAGTTATGCCGTTAATGGGAAGTCTTTATGTAGGAACTTCAGGATTGCAGACCAGTCAGAATTCCTTGAATACGACTGCCCATAATCTGTCAAACATGGGAACAACGGGCTATGTACGCCAGCAGGTGTTACTTGGCAACCGTCGATATAATACGATCAGAACCGAGACCAAGGGTGTTAATGCACAGCAGGTTGGTCTTGGTGTCAATTATTCCAGGGTAAGGCAGGTCAGGGATTACTTTCTCGACCAGTCTTATCGTCGCGAAAACGGTCGAAGTGCCTTCTATGGCACGACGTTTGAAGCTTACGGGGAGGTTGAAGACCTTCTGGATGAGCTCAACGATGACGCCAGTTTCAATCAATCACTCACCAATCTTTGGAAGTCAATAGAAGAACTTGCCAAGACTCCGGACGACACTGTCGTTCAGAGATTACTGGTGCAGAATGCCAATTCTTTTCTCACCAATGCTGAGCAGGTGCATCAGGGCCTGCACGACTATCAGAACGAAATCAACGTACATATTAAAGAAAATGTAGAGAAGATAAACGAACTCGGACATAAGATCAAGGATCTGAACGATAAGATCCGCGAGATCGAAGTTCAGGTTCAGATGAACGGAAGGATCAATCCTTCCGTCGAAACCGCCAACGACTTCAGAGATGCGCGTAACCAGTGTCTTGACGAACTTTCCAATCTTGTAAACATCTCCTACAGCGAGGATGTATTCGGATGTGTGAGAGTCAAGGTCGAGGGTGTCGATTTTGTAATGGGCGACACGGTTTACGAGATGGATGTCTATACGGACAAAAGAAGCGGATTCCACACTCCTTACTGGCCTCAGAACGCAAAGTATCTCGGCGAGAAGGACGGTCAGGCGATCCTTGATATAGAGAATGCACAGGTATTTGATACCACCGCAATGATCGCTTCCGAGAAATATACAGATATAGGAAAGTTAAGGGCAATGCTTTATATCCGTGGCGACAAGGTTGCCGATTATACGGATATTCCCATTAAGCCCGAAGTTCCGAACCGCCCCAATCCGGGCGATGCGGACCAGGAGCCCTGGAAGAAGCAGGAAGCATATAAGGATGCAACCTCCTACGAACAGGCAGCCAGCATGTATAACACATTGATGGAGATCTACGACGCGGATGTTCTTTATTACGACCACACCATTGCTCAGTCGGTCTGCATGAATGTGGAAGCCGAGTTCGATCAGCTTATACACAACGTGGCAACCGCAGTCAACAAGGTTTTGTACGAAGCCTACTCCGAAGCACATGCGGCGGGTTACGAATACATGGTGGACGATGACGGATCACCGCTTGAACTTTTCAAACGTAAACAGTGTGATGCCTACACTTACGACAGCACTACAGGCTGGGTACAGAATCCGGAGATAACGGACGATGATTACAGAACGGATTCTTTGTACAGCATACCGAACCTTGAGATCAACCCGGTACTCATAAGAGAAGCCGGCAAGCTCAAATTCAGACTGAAGGACGGAAACGTTGACTACAACACAGCATACAAGCTTGTTGAAGCATTCGACGCAGACATATACAAGTTGAACCCCAAGGTTACAACAACCTGCTCCATTAACACCTACTACACCAACCTGGTATCACAGGTGGCCAACGACGGATCTACCTTCAAGAACGTTTCTTTAAGCCAGCAGGCAACGGTTGATTCCATCAACTACTCAAGAGAGCAGATACAGGGCGTAAGTTCCGACGAAGAACTTACCAACATGATCAAATTCCAGAACGCGTTCAACGCATCGAGCCGATATATTAACGTGATCAACGAGATGCTTGAACACATCATCGAGAAATTAGGATAGAACAGACTAAGGTAAAAGAAGGAGGTAACGGATGCCTTCACAGTTTTTCGGATTAAACATAAGCTATACCGGATTGGTAGCAGCCAATGCATCTTTAAATACAACGGCAAACAATATCTCCAACGTGGAGACTGAGGGCTACAGCCGCCAGCAGGCTGTTCAGGAAGCTAACAGAGCTTTGAGAACCTACACCACATACGGCTGTGCCGGCGCAGGTGTTGATACGGTAGCCATCGAGCGTATCCGCGACGAGTTCTACGATACCAAGTTCCGCGACAACAACGAGAAGGTGGGCGAGTCCGAGATCAAAGCCTACTACATGAAATCCATAGAGAATTATTTTACTGATTCGGATACATCGGCGGGATTTAATACTTCTTTTAACCTGATGTTCAACGCACTGGAAGAACTTGCCAAGAACCCCGGAGATTCATCTGTCAAGTCCCAGTTCGCAATGTATACTCAGAGTATCTGTGACTACTTTAACAATCTTTCAACCCAGCTCTCTGAGCTTCAGAAGGACGTTAACCAGGAGATCAAAGATACGGTGTATCGCATCAACTCCATCGCAGAGCAGGTTTCCACACTTAACAAGCAGATTAACGTTATCGAACTTACAGGTTCACATGCCAACGAGCTTCGCGACAAGAGAGCACTCCTGATCGACGAGCTTTCAAAGTATGTAGCGGTTGAGACCATTGAAACTCCTATTAAGGATGCCAACAACGGTTATGATACAGGCGCCAACAGATATCAGGTTAAGATCTGTGGCGGACAGACATTGGTTGATACCAACGAGTATTACACCATCGACTGTAAGGCTCGTGAGACTCACGAATCCATCAACCAGTCCGACGTTGACGGTCTTTACAACCTTGAATGGTCCCACGGCGACGAATTCAATATCTACAATCCCATGATCGGCGGCAAGCTCCAGGGTCTTATCGAAATGAGAGACGGTAACAACACCGAGAACTTCCGCGGAACGGTAGTGGATGTTGACCTTAAGACAAAGAAAGTCAAAATCGACGTAAGCGGACTTGATTATCTTTCGGACCTTGATAAGTGCATCCTTCCCACATCGGGTGGTGTTATCAATCTTGGTGTTGAGAGATATTACTACACCGACTGGACATACGAATATGATCCCGCCAGCGGCGAATGCTATTATACATTTACCATAGATGACGAGAACTATGGCGAAAACAAGCTTTCTTCTTCACGTAACGGAAAAGAATGTAACGTGGGTGTAAGCCTTGATTATCAGGGTATCCCCTACTACCAGGAGCAGCTTAACGAGTTCGCCAGACTTTTCAGCCGCACCTTTAACGAACTCCTTACGGGAACCAATCCGGACGGATCCGATACTTCCTACGATTCACACGGAAATCCCGGCGGGCCCCTTCTTCTGGCTAATCAGGCTTCCGGCGGACAGTTTGAATTCGGAAGATATCAGAACGGTACGATCTTCGCAGAGACATTTGCCGAGGATAAGGATTACGCGGCAGGAGATTCGGTTTACTACGAAGGAGAACTCTACACATTCAATGCCGATCATGCAGCAGGTGCATGGAACGCGGCAGAAGCAAACAAAGTCACCAAGGTTGTGATCAGAGATACTGATACAAGTTACTATCGACTGACTGCGGCAAATCTTGCAATCAGCGAAGCAATTTCGGCTGATCCCACACTTCTTGGAACCCACACGGGCAAGAATGACGGTGTCTCCAAAGCAGACGTGGTTGAACGCCTTATCAACATGAAGACCGATAAAACGGTTCTTTCTTTCCGAGGCGGCTCCGCAAGCGAGTTCCTGCAGAGTGTATTGTCGGATGTAGCCTTAAATGCCCAGAGAGCAAACAACGCGACCACATATTACAACACCATGAGCGACACCATCGATACCCAGAGACTTTCGGTATTCGGCGTTGACTCCGACGAGGAAGCGGTAGCACTGGTCAAGTTCCAGAACGCATATAACCTGGCATCCAAGATGGTCCAGACATTTACAGAGATTTACGACAGACTCATATTACAAACCGGTGTTTAGTTTGAGATTTTTATGCCGATATATTATTTAGGCAAGGAAGCCTGAATACAGTCACAAGGATGTGCGTGGAGAGGGAGCACGCATGAGAATTACCAATAAGATAATTCAGAACAACTCACTTACCAATATAAATACAAATAAAGTTCTCCAGGATAAGCTCTCTAACATGATAGCTACGGAGAAAAAAATAAACAGGCCTTCGGACGATCCCATCATCGCCCTTAGGTCTTTACGTCTTCGTACAAGTGTTAACCAGACGGATCAGTACCGTACCAAGAACGCAGAGGACGCCGAGTCCTGGCTTAGAGTTACGGAAGATGCCATCGGAACTCTTTCCGATATCATCACAGATATTCGTAAGCAGTATGTCAAGGGCTCAAGCGATCCCCTGGCAGTCAGCGACCGCCGCATCATTCACGAGAATCTTGAGTCTCTCGCTCGAGAGATCTACAACACCGGAAATGCGGATTTCGCAGGGCGTACTGTTTTCACAGGATACAGGACCGACACTTCTCTTACATTCCAGAAGGACTCTACTGGACTTGTGGCTTATTCGGTGAGTGATCCCAATGTTTATGAAAACGGAGTTTTCGACTATCCTCTGGATACCAGCGACGTTTCAAAGCGCCGCCATATGTATATAATCTCTCGGGACGACAATTTTAGCGAATTAGAAGCTCATCTTGCTGATCTTAAATATGTGGACGAAAATGGAAATGCGACTCCTGTAACAACGTCCGAAACGTTTGCTAATCGAGTCGATGCAATGGATTATGTATATGCCCATCCCGATGAGATTACATATTATAACGATGGCACGGATTCGTATGTTATTTTTGGCTCGAACGTGAGACAATCGGATGGATCACATTCTTCTTTTGCATACGGCAATCCCGATGCGGTATTTAATATTAGAGAAACCAAGGATACGGTTACTGTCGATACCAGATCTTTCGTTCATCAGGACAAAGAAGACGAGACCAAGGTAACTAATAACGATATCCTCCGCGTAAGACTTTCCTACGACAAGGTTAACGCCACCTCTTATCCTGACAGCACGGCAAGCCCCGATGCCGACGCGACCTTTAAGTTTGCTTTTAAGACCAAGGGCGGACAGGTTTTCAGTTCCTATAGTACCGCTGGAAATGCCACACTCATACAGGTTAACACCATCAGCAGCACCATTGTTACCGACACAACTGCAACACCTCCAACATACTGTGCTGAGGATTATCTGCTTGATCATCCTGATGAAGTTGTTTTCATCCCTGAGACGGGAGAGTTCCTTTTAGGTAAGGATATTGGCGGCGCCGGAGCAAATCTTGCTCCCGAAGATATTGATGAGCTTATGGTGGATTATCAGAAGTCCGACTGGAGCAAGGGAGATCTCAGACCTCAGCACTATTTTACATGCGTCGATATTTCCGATCCCAAGGATCCCGTCAAATACAATTTTGAGTCGACCCCCGATCAGGAAATATGCTATAATATAGGTGTTAATCAGTCACTTCGGATCAACACCACCGCAAGCGAGTGTTTCAATCATTCCATCGTAAGAGAGATCGAGGATGTTCTCAGAGCAATAGCCGATGTTGAGGACATCGAAGATGAGATCAGCAAGCTTGAAGCGGATTACGCCAAGATCCTTGATACCGATCAGGACGCCAAGGACGCCAAGCAAAAAGAAATAGATGCTGCCAAGAAGGCGCAGACCTTCCTCAATGAGAGACTTCATTCTTTGTTCTCAAAGGGCATAAGCTTCGCTGATGCGCATCTTGCGGCTAACAGTCTGGCACTTACCAACTGCGGCACCAGAAGCAAGCGTCTGGAACTTATTGAGAACAGACTTGATACCCAGCTTGACACACTCAAGGAGTTAAAGAGTGAGAATGAAGATGCGGACATGGCAGAGACGGCCATCAGGCTTTCAAGTGCCAAATATGCATACGATGCGTCCCTCATGGCTACATCCAAAGCAATACAGCAGACACTGCTGAACTACCTATAGGATTGTCATCCTGAGCGAAGGTCGTCCTCTTGCAGAGGGCGACAAGAGTCGAAGGATAGTTCTTCCCGGCAGGAACATACTTGATTCAACCAAGATTTCTCGACTTTGCTCGAAATGACATATTGGAAGGATTCACTTTTTTACATAAATATACACGGAGGAACCAACATGACTATTGAAACCCGTATTTTTGGCGAAGTTACAATTGATGACGGCAAGATCATTAACTTCGAAAACGGCATTGTAGGATTCCCGGATCTCAAGAAGTTTGCTCTTATCCATGATGCGGAAAAGGGCGACAACGCAGGTATCCGCTGGATGCAGTCTCTGGACGAACCCAACTTTGCAATGCCTGTAATGGATCCCCTTTTAGTATCTCCCGATTACAATCCCGTAGTTGACGATGAGATATTAAAGCCTATCGGTAACATCGATCCCGGCGAACTGCTTGTTCTGGTGACCGTTACCGTACCCAAGGACTTAAAGCAGATGAGCGTCAATCTTCGCGGTCCCGTCGTGATCAATGTAAACGAGCGCAAGGCCGTTCAGATAATACTTGATGATGATGCTTACAAGGTTAAATTCCCCATCTTTGATATTCTCAATGCAAAGAAGAAGGAGGGCGCATGTTAGCATTATCCCGTAAGAAGGGCGAGGCCCTTATAATCAACAATAATGTTGAGATCACCATCCTTGAAGTCAAGGGCGAGCAGGTTAAGATAGGAATCAGTGCTCCCAAGGAAGTACCGATCTATCGTAAAGAACTTTACATCCAGATTCAGGATTCCAACAAGGAAGCTATGAATGCGGATGCTCTTGAGAGCCTCAAAAATCTTTTCGGTTAACGCCGGAAAGATTTTTCGCGGTTACTATTAACTTTTCTTTTTAACGTTCCGATATATTACTTGACAAGGAACCTTTGCGTGCAGCACGGATGCTGCGAAAGGAGAATTTGTATGGCACTCGAACCAATTAACAGCTTAATGTCAGTACAGGCTCAGAGCTATCAGCCTGCAAGCACCCCCGTTAAACCGGCGAATGAGTACACGGATGTTTCTTTGGCCGCTACAGAGACCCCCAAGGTTGATAACACAACCAAGGTTGTCGAGAATACGGATTCTAAGAGCGACAGCTCCTACAGGGAGAAAGATAATTCGGAATCGTCACAGCCCTCTATCGAGCAGCTGCACAAGGCCGTTGAAGATATCAACAAGAAAATGGCCAACTCCGAGGCAGTCTTTGGCTTCCATGAGAAAACAAACCGCGTAACCATCAAGATCGTGGACAAGGAAAGCAAGAAAGTCATCAAAGAGCTTCCCCCCGAGAAGACACTTGATCTTATCGCCAAGGCATGGGAACTTGCGGGAATCATGGTAGACGAAAAGAGATAACGCCCGGCTGATGTTCCACAGTAGGAGGAACAGATTATGACAATGAGACTTACCGGAATGTACTCCGGACTCGACACAGAAACGATCATACAGGAACTTGTAAAAGCAAGATCCACCAAGGTTGATACCGTTAAGAAAGACAAGACCAAGCTTGAATGGAAACAGGAAGCCTGGAACGATATCAACACCAAGACCAAGAGTTTCTTTAACGGCAAACTGAACGACTTGCGTTTCAGCAGTGCTTACAAGAAGAAAACCACTTCCGTAAGCGATACTTCGGCTGTAAGCGTTATCACAGGTGATGCTGCCATGAACGGAGTTCAGAAGTTAAGTGTAGACAAGCTTGCCAAGGCCGGCTACTTAACAGGCGACGTCATCAAGGCAGAAGAGGGCGGGGTTAAGGCTGAGACCGCGATCTCCGACCTTAAGCTTGACGGATATTCGGGAGATAAATTCGATTTCTCCAAGGGTGGTTCTTTTACCATTACCGTTAACGGCAAATCTACCGATATAGAGCTTGATGCGGATGCTACCATTCAGACTGCAGTCAAGAAATTAAACGAAGCAGGCATCAACGCTAACTTCGATGAGAAGAACGGACGTATCTTCTTAGCAAGCACCCAGACCGGTGAAGATTACGATTTCGCCATCACCGCCAACGATAATGGCGGATTTACTGCTCTTTCCGTACTTGGTATAAACGTATACGGAGGATCCGAAGAAAATTCTCCCAACGCCAAGACATACAAGGAATACGAGAAACTTAAGAGTCTCGGAAGTGAACTTGAGAGCAAGCTTTCCTACAGCGGCGGCAAGATCGATTACGAAGCTACCATGAAGCGTCTGGATGTGGAGAGCGATCTCTACAAGGCGATCAAAGCGGGTATGAAGTCTGACGACGATTATGAGGCGGGCATCGATCTTCTTCGTAAGCGTTGTGAATTTGCACAGACTGTAGCCAATGATTACAACGATGCGAAGTACTATTCAAACGGCAACCGCATCGGCGGATCGGACGCACAGATCACATTGAACGGGGTTTCTTTTACCAGTAATTCAAACAATATCGAGGTAAACGGTCTTACCTTCAGCTGCATAAGCGAAGCAGCCGATATTACCGTTACCACCAAAGACGATACCGATGGAATCTATGACATGATCAAGAATTTCATCAAGGAATATAACGATATCGTCAAGGAACTTGATAAGAAATACAACGTTAAATTCGAGAAGGGCTTTGAGCCTCTTACGGATGACGAAAAAGAAAAGATGTCCGACAAAGAGGTAGAAAAGTGGGAAGACAAGATCAAGAGCATGTTGCTTAGGAAGGATTCGAGTCTCGGAACGCTTTTCAATGCCATGAAGGACACCATGAACAAGGGCTACGAAGTTAACGGAAAGACCATGTATCTTTCGGACTTCGGCATCGAGACTCTTTCCTATTTCAGCGCAGCCGACAATGAGAAAGCGGTCCTTCATATCGACGGAGATCCCGATGACGACCAGACCAAGGGCAATGCGGACAAGCTTAAGAGCATGATCGCAACGGATCCCGAGGCAGTTATAGAATTCTTTACTCAGCTGACACGTGGTGTGTACAGCAAGCTTGACGGAATATCCGCCAGTACAACCAATACCAGCAAAGGTTCTTTCTACGAGGACAAGCAGTACAGGCGCGATCTTGCGAATTACGAATCCAAGATCAAGGAAGCTGAAGACAAGCTTGCCAAGTACGAGGATAAGTACTATTCCAAGTTCTCCAAGATGGAAGTCGCTTTATCCAAACTCGAGTCTTCAACAAGTTCCATTACATCAATGCTTGGACAATAAAAACTGTCATCCTGAGCGTCAGCGAAGGATCCTATAATCATTCAGGAGTGTAGAAAATATGGCTCTTCCCAATGCCTATGCACAATACAACAATTCAAGAATCTTAACCGCAAGTCCCGCAGAGCTTACTCTTATGCTCTACGATGGCGCCATCAAATTCGGCAACATCGCCGTCGCCAAGATGGAACAGAAGGACATAGAGGGCGCTCACTATAATATAGTAAGAGTTGAGAAGATCATCGATTACTTCCGCGAGACTCTGGATATGAAGTATCCCGTTGCTCAGGATTTTGAGAGAGTTTACCTTTACCTCGGCCAGCGCCTTGTGGAGTGCAACATCAAGAAGGACAAGGAGATCATGGAAGAGGTTTTAACCCACCTCCGTTCCATGCGCGAGACCTGGAAGCAGGTAATGACCAAAGCCAAGAGCGCGTAACAGAAAACATGTCATCCTGAGCGGAGGTCGTCCTCTTTCAGAGGGCGACAGTAGTCGAAGGATCTTAAATGAAACAAAGAGTAAAGGATAACCAAGAATGTCGAATCCTTACATAACTGCTCTCATTGAGAGCCTTGAAAAGAAGATCTCCGTCTTAGACGAAATAATAACAAAAAATAAGGAACAGGCCGAATTACTTCGGTCTGATCCTTTTTCGTTTGAAGATTTCGATAAGAACACTGAAGAAAAGGGAGTCCTGATCTTTAGACTCGAAAAGTTAGACGACGGCTTTGAATCCCTGTACGCAAGGGTTAAAGAAGAACTGGACGCTAACCGCGAACAGTACGCTTCCGAGATCAAGCACATGCAGGACCTGATCCGTGAGATCACAAACAAGAGCACCAGCATACAGGCAGAAGAAGCCCGTAATAAGGCAGCGCTGGAAGCCGTCTTTAAATCAGAGCGAGACCGCATCAAAACTGGCCGCTCCGGAGTAAAAGCCCTGCAGTCCTACAACCAGGCGATGAATTATAAACAATAGGTTGACTGTCATTCCGAGCGAAGTCGAGGAATCCCATCCGGGTAATTAACCTTCTTCTTATTATATAGAAGAAGGTTTTTTTATGGAAAAACGGACAAAACACCCATAGAACGCATTAGAAAAAGCTATAGAAAAAGTATTGGAAAAACGGACAAAACATGCTAATATAATTATGGAAAAGCGGACAAAGAATCCATAAAGGGAGAAAATATGCTACACAGAAGCATTGAAGAAAAACTGAGCGATCACCTGACAAACCGTAGAAATAGGGCACTTCTTATAACAGGGGCCAGACAGGTCGGCAAAACTTTTGTTATCCGCAAGGTATTAAGAGACCTGGCACTTCCGTATGTTGAATTCAACTTTATTGAGAATGAGGAAGCCTGTCATGCATTTCAAAATGTATCGGATGCCAAGACTTTATTGTTACGCTTGTCGGCGCTCACAGACCAAAAGCTGATTCCGGGGAAGACTGTCATTTTCTTTGACGAAGTCCAGGTGTGTAAGGAAATTGTTACTGCTATCAAGTTTCTTGTCGACGAAGGAAGTTATTCATACATTCTCAGCGGATCACTGTTGGGCGTCTTGCTGAAGGATATAAGATCTGTTCCTGTTGGATATATGGATGAACTTCGCATGTATCCGCTTAGCCTTAAAGAGTTCTATGCTGCAATCGGATTAAAGAATGAAACTTTTGAACATATTAAGGCGTCATTTGAAAATAAAACACCGGTTGATCCGGTAATTCATCAAAGGCTAATGGATGCGTTCAGGCTTTATCTTGTGGTTGGAGGTATGCCTGCGGTAGTCCAGAAATATCTGGATACGAATAATATCAATGAGGTGATCACAGAGCAAAACAGTATAATCACAGCGTATAAGCGTGACATTTCAAAATATGATCCTGATAACAAACTATATATAGAAGATATCTTTAACATTATCCCGGCAGAGCTAAACTGTAAGAACAAGCGGTTTATTTTAAAAGACCTGAATGAAAACCTTAAGTTTAACAGATACAGTAACAGCTTCCTTTGGTTAGCTGATGCGGGTGTTGCGCTTCCGACATATATAGCGGATGAGCCTGTGAGTCCGCTTACTTTGAGTAAAGCAACCAATCTCTTTAAATTATTTCTTTCGGATGTAGGATTGCTTGCGGCTATGTATATGAACGGTATACAGAGCAAGATTTTATCGGGGGATGATAACTTCAACTTCGGATCGGTTTATGAAAATGCTGTTGCTCAGGAACTTACCGCCGGGGGATACAACCTTTTCTTCTATAACAATAAGAAGAACGGCGAGGTAGATTTCCTGATAGAAAACAAGGGAGTAGTTCTTCCAATAGAAGTAAAATCCGGCAAGAATTACGTGAGACACCGTGCCCTTGCAAATATCCTTGATGTAAAGAGCTACGGGCTGAAAGAAGCTTACGTGTTCTGCAATGATAATATTTCCATAGATGGAAAAGTCACTTACCTTCCGGTATATATGGCTATGTTCCTTCACAACGAAGTTAAGCTTGAAGATCCGATATACAAGCTTGATCTGTCGGATGTGTGAAGACACATTTGGTATTGACAAATTTGTAAGAAGCAAAAGGGAAAGGCATCTTGCTCGCTACATATAAAATGTATAACGCAGGCAAAATAACCAAGGAAGATGCGATGGAATCCATGGGCCTGGATGAGGATGGCTTCGCCAAATATGAGGAGTCAATCGCTCATTAATGGGCGTATGATACACTAACGAACACGAAAACAGCAAGGAAGCTGTCCGCTTAACAATTCCAAACAGCCGCAAACACCTGATGTTTACTGGATTATTTGAAAAAGAAAAATTTTTTCAAAAAAATGCTAAAGTATTCCTGATACGACCCGATATATTAGGTGTAAGGCAATAACGAAGGTCGAGTAAAGACTTGACAGAGTCGAAGTCCAAAGGACATCGACAAGAGATGCAACAGATTAGTTAATTTGTTTCACTAAGAAACCATAGGAAAGACATAGGAACGTTCAACGGACGAACACAGGACATGGAGGTAAAAACATGGTAGTACAACACAACTTAACCGCAATGAATTCAAACAGAATGCTCGGCATCACCACATAGTCTCAGGCTAAGTCAACCGAGAAACTTTCTTCCGGTTACAAGATCAACAGAGCAGCCGATGATGCAGCAGGACTTGCAATATCTGAAAAGATGCGTAAACAGATGAGAGGTCTTACACAGGCTTCCTCAAACGCACAGGATGGTATTTCCGCAGTACAGACAGCAGAAGGTGCACTCACCGAAGTACACGACATGCTTCAGAGAATGAACGAGCTTGCAGTTAAGGCAGCAAACGGAACCAATTCCGAATCTGACCGTACAGCCATCCAGAACGAGATCGATCAGCTCACCACTGAGATCGACCGTGTATCTGAAACAACCAAGTTCAACGAGACCTACCTTCTTAAAGGTAACGCAGAAGGCACCAAGTCAGAGCAGAAACTGGCAGCTCATGACGCGGGTATCACCGGTAAGCTTGAAGAGCTTAACAATGGTAAGACCACCTTTACAATGGAAAAGCTTAAAGATGGTGATACCGTTACAATCGCAGGCAAGCAGTACAATATCGCAGCAACCGGATCATCAGCAGCGGGCGGACTTATGAAGCCTGGCGATATGAACAAGTCAACAGAGGGCTATGCTAAAGCAAGCGATCTGGCAGCAAAAGTTCTCGATCCTACAAAGAGCGATTCCGTAACCTTTAACGGCAAAACCTATACCGCAACCAACAAGTTTGGCTTAGATGATATTAAGTGGCATGACGGGACTGATGGTACAACTACAGGCGCCAAGTTTAAGATCGGCGAAGCAGAGTACACGATTTCAACGGCTACTCATATTCAGGAAGTGGATGCTGAACATTCAGTTGCTACTCGCGAAGTTACGATGGCTGATGCCCAGAGACTTATGCAGGAAGCACTTGATGCAGGAGAACAGGTTACTGTTACGAGCGGATTTAAGGGTAAATTTAACGAGTCGGGTACTATAGCTGCATCGGATATAAATAACGACACACAGCTTGTTTCTAGTCTTGCTGATGACGAAGTTACTACTGCACTCACTTCGGTTTCAAGTAATTTTAATGCATCTGTAGCAGCATCTCAGGGATCGGGTACAACAGTGACCTCAAACAGTTTCTTGGCCGGTGATAGCGTTAAGGTTGATGCTGCAACACCTAAGACAACCGTAGGAACCGCCTATACACCTATATCAGCTAAA
>JAILHY010000176.1 GCA_024695575.1 Lachnospiraceae bacterium | reverse complement strand
ATCATAAATGCCAAGCTTAAGGTTGAGATTGTTCAGGAAACTTCCGAAACAGTGGAAGAAGGTCTTGTTATTTCCCAGAGTCCCGACGGAGGAGAGAAGATCCCTGCGGATTCTTATGTGATAATACATATAAGTCTCGGTAAGGAAGTTGAGACCGTTAAGATGCCCGATGTAAAGGGTATTCCTTACGAAGATGCAGTGCTTATACTTACGGAACATGGCTTTACCATGGGCACATCAGAGCAGGTATACAATAATGTTTATGCCGAAGGTTATGTGTGCTATCAGAATGTGGCAGCAAATACGGATGTTCCAAAGGGTACCATCATAGATGTGCAGGTAAGTAAAGGGCCGGAGCCCGAGATTCCCGACACATACAGTTACAGCGCCAGCATAAATGCGCCTTCGACTGCGGAGGATCCGGATTTTACCAGCGGTACCAAGGTTCATATCGTGATAAGCGATCTGAACGATTACATATGGTATGATTCTTTTACCGAGTCATTCCCGGTAAGCGTTAATCTGTGGAACATGAGATCATCGGAAGCAGGTTACATCACGCTTACTTACGAAGTTACCCTTCCCGGCGAGACCGTAACCGATCCCAACACCGGTGAAATGGAAACAAAGGAAGGCACCAAAGAAGAACGCACTATCAAACGGGAGATCGAGTTTGTCAAAGATGAGTAAAGATTATGACCGGTAAGATAGTAAAGGGAATAGCCGGTTTCTATTATGTGAATATCGATTCCGAGGGCACCTTTGAGTGTAATGCCAAAGGTGCTTTTCGTAATGAAGGTACCAAGCCTTTGGTGGGCGATGACGTGGAGATGGATGTCATTGACAAGGACAAGCTTACTGGCAATGTGGTAAGGATATTGCCACGTCGTAACGACCTTATCCGTCCTGCCTGTGCCAATGTGGATCAGGCTATCGTTATTTTTGCCGTTAAGACTCCGGAACCCAACTTAAACCTTCTGGACCGCTTTCTTATCTACATGGATAAAGAAGAAATACCCTGCAGCGTCTGCTTTAACAAGGCGGATCTTTCCACGAAAGACGAGGAGGCACTGTTTCGGTCTGTCTATGAGAAGTCGGGGATACCTTTCTTTTTCATAAGTACTAAGACCGGCGAGGGAATGGAAGAACTGCGGCAGAATCTGTACGGGAAGACTACGGTCCTGGCAGGCCCTTCCGGTGTAGGCAAATCGTCTCTTATCAACGTGCTCTGCGGCGAATCCACCATGGAAACAGGTGCAGTCAGCAGAAAGACCGACAGAGGCAAGCATACCACCAGGCACGTGGAACTTCTGAACATAGACAGGGGTACCTACATTCTTGACACTCCGGGATTTACGTCTCTTGACATATTTGAGTTTAAGGATGACGTTAAGTACTGCTACAGGGAATTTGAACCTTATGAAGGTACCTGCAGGTTCCGTACCTGCATGCATATATCGGAACCGGGCTGCGCGGTAAAAGAAGCAGTGGAAAAAGGGCTAATCAACCGGCTTCGGTATGAAAGCTACGTAAGAATATACAATGAGGCCAAGAGGCCTATCAACTATTAGGAGAAGCATGAGAGGAATTTATACATCAGTCAACGACATGCGTAAGAGAGTTTATGCCGAGGTCGCAAGACTTTCCTACGAATACAAGGAGGGAGATCTTTCGTTAATGGAGGAGATCCCCTATAACGTAATACCCGGAGAGATTTCGGTTTACAGAGATTCGGTTTTTCTTGAAAGAGCAATAGTACGTGAAAAGATGCGAATGGCCATGGGACTACCCATGAGAGCCGCATCGGAACAGGCTCCAGTCACTCAGGGAGCGGAAGAGTGCGTTAAGCCAGAGAAATATTATCAGCCACCCCTTATCAATATAATCAAATTTGCATGCCATGCATGCCCGGATAACGAAGTCAGGGTTACGGACGCCTGCCAGGGCTGTCTTGCTCATCCCTGTAAGGAAGTATGCCCCAGGGGTGCCATCTCCATTAAGAACGGTCGCTCGGTAATTGACGAGGAAAAGTGCATTAAGTGCGGCAAGTGCGTACAGGCCTGTGCATACGGCGCAATACTTAAGATGGAACGTCCCTGTGCCAAAGCCTGCGGAATGGGAGCTATAGGCTCCGATGAATACGGACGTGCCGAGATCGATGAGGACAAGTGTGTATCCTGCGGAATGTGCCTTGCAAACTGTCCCTTTGGTGCAATAGCGGACAAGGCTCAGATATTCCAGGTTATCCAGGCTATCAGAAGCGATGTGCCGGTATACGCCGCCATTGCTCCCGCTGTTACGGGACAGTTCGGTGAGGATTTTTCTCCCGAAAAGATGCGTCCCGCTTTCAAGGCACTCGGATTTGAAGATGTAATAGAGGTTGCCATTGGCGCAGATCTTTGTACCATCGAGGAAGCGAGGGACTTCGTGGAATCCGTACCTGACAAGCTTCCCTTCATGGCTACATCCTGCTGTCCTGCATGGTCCGCAATGGCAAAGAAACTGTATCCTGAATATGCACAGTGTATCTCCATGGCTCTTACTCCCATGGTACTTACGGGACGTCTTATAAAGAAACAGCATCCCGGCTGTCTTGTAGCCTTTATCGGCCCCTGCGCCGCAAAGAAGCTGGAAGCGAGCCGCCGCACCATCAGAAGTGATATTGACTTTGTCCTTACCTTTGAGGAGGTAATGGGCATGTTTGAGGCAAAAGAAGTGGATTTCAAATCCCTTCCCGATGACGATACCATGCACGGCGCCAGCGGTGACGGAAGAGGCTTTGCTGTAAGCGGCGGAGTTGCCAACGCTGTCGTAAACTGCATTCATGAAATGTATCCCGACAGGGAGATAAAGGTAGAGAGTGCCGAAGGCCTTGCCAACTGTCGAAAGCTTCTTGCCATGGCCAAGGCAGGCAAATATGACGGTTACCTGCTGGAAGGAATGGCGTGCCCCGGAGGTTGCGTAGCCGGTGCCGGTACCGTTCAGCCCATAGACAAGTCAAAGAGAGCAGTGGAAACCTTTAAGAAGGTGTCCACCAATGCTCATGCCACTGCCAGCCAGTACAAGGAAGTTCTTGATTCTCTTGACGAATCCTTCATGGACAAGCCTGAATAACATTCATTAAACATTAAGAATATATTTCTTTTACCTAAATTGACAGTAAGCAGGTTGTTTTTATAGAATTGCTTTGTGATAAATAAACCCATACGGGAGGTTGATATGTTAAACGGAAAGACAATACTCATCACAGGCGGTACGGGTTCTTTCGGACATCATTTTGTGGATTACGTCCTTAAGCACTATGAGCCCAAGAAACTCATCATATATTCCCGTGACGAGTATAAGCAGTTCATCATGGCCAATGAATATGCGGAGCATAAGAAGGTCATGCGTTTCTTCATCGGCGATGTAAGAGACGAAGCCAGACTCAGAATGGCACTTAAGAATGTAGACTATGTGATCCACGCAGCTGCATTAAAGCAGGTTCCCGCCTGCGAATACAATCCCAATGAGGCTATTAAGACCAACATCAACGGCGCCATGAACGTTATCAGCGCATCCCTCGAGGCAGGCGTTAAGAAGGTTGTTGCACTTTCTACGGATAAGGCGGTTAACCCCATCAATCTTTACGGCGGCACCAAGCTTGTGAGCGATAAGCTCTTTGCCGCAGCCAATTCCTACAGCGGAGCGGACGGAACCAGATTTGCCATTGTACGTTACGGTAACGTTGCAGGATCCAGAGGATCTGTAATTCCTTTCTTCCAGGATAAGATCGACAAGGGCGAGACCAAGCTTCCCATCACCGATTTCCGCATGACCAGATTCTGGATCAGCCTTGAAGAAGGTGTTAAACTTGTTATCAAGGCTCTTGAGGAATCAAGAGGCGGCGAGACCTTTATTTCAAAGATCCCTTCATTCAAGATCACAGATCTTGCAGAGGCTATGCTTCCCGGATGTGAAAAGGTTGAAGTGGGAATCCGCGAAGGCGAGAAGCTTCATGAGATCATGGTAACCCGTGAGGATTCACTTCATACCTACGAGTATGATAAGCACTTTATCGTATATCCTCAGTATTCCTGGTGGGGCGAGCGTTATGTGATCCCCGGCGGCAAGCTTGTGGATCCCGAGTTTGAGTATTCATCGGGAACCAACACTGAATGGCTTTCTGTTGAAGACATCAGGAGACTTCTTAAGACCGATCTTGACAAACATTGATAATATGCATAAAAGAATCTTCTTTTTAATCGCAGTTATATCTTTGGTATTAACAGCGGGGTGTTCCGGTGGGCACCCCGCTTCTTTAGTTTCTGTCACAAGCGAAACTCCCATTACTGAATCTGTTATTGAACCTGAACCGGAGATCCCCGAACCGAAATTGCCGGTACTCATACCTGCTTCTTTTCCCGAGGGAAGATGGCAGATAAACACCCTGTTTCCCGACTGGAACGGATACGTGGACGATACCCTTGCCATGAACCACATGATAAGCTTTAAGGCTTATGAAGGGCAGGGGAAGCTGTACGTTACCTTGGATGAGGCCGTTACGGGCTTTGAACTCTATGTTAACGAGACAAAGATCGATACAAGCCTCTGCCTTGGCGGAACCTGCTACAGCCTGGATATTTCAGAGCTTGTTCATAACGGAAAGAATACGGTATCGATACTTGATGTTCGTCCCCGGGATGAAGAAGCAAAGGTTAGGCTCAGCATCGGCTATCCCGAAGTGATCACGGGAACCCTTTCCGAAGAAGGAATTTCGGAGGAGTCTCTTTCGCTTATTTCTGATCTTATTGAATCGGACGTGGAAAACGGGTTTCCAAGTGCAAGTCTTGCTGTGCTGAGACACGGAAGGCTTGTGTATGAGAATGCCTGGGGAAGCCTCAATGCCTATGAACAGGATGGAAGTAAGGTCGCAAGTCCAATACCTGCAACCAAGGATACACTATATGATCTTGCATCCGTTACCAAGATGTTTTCTGTCAATTACGCCATACAGAAGCTTGTTTCCGACGGCGCCATGAGTGTGGATGACAGGATCGCGGATTATCTTGGAAGCGGCTTTTATAACGATACTGTAAATACCAAGTACAGCGGGAGAGCATCGGTTTCGCTTGATACTCAGATTCAGTGGAAATCGGGACTTACAGTGAGAGACCTTCTTTGTCACCAGGGAGGATTCCCTGCGGATCCCAAGTATCACAGGAACAATGTCACCGGGGACAAGGCAGTTACTCTTAAGCAGATAAATGAAACCGCACTTATGTACAAACCCGGTACGGAAACTCTTTATTCCGATGTTGACTACATGGTACTTGGTCTCGTGGTTGAGAAGATCACGGAAAAGGACCTTAATACGTACCTGAAAGAAACCTTCTGGGATCCCATGGGGCTTACACGTATCACCTATAATCCCCTTGATCACGGCTTCACTGTCAATGACTGCGCAGCAACGGAACTTAACGGCAATACAAGGGATGGAAGTGTATATTTTAACGGCGTGCGTACCTATACCCTTCAGGGCGAGGTCCACGATGAAAAAGCATGGTACTGCATGGGCGGAGTTTCCGGACACGCAGGACTGTTTGCTTCCGCCGGAGATCTTGCCAAGCTTGCTTCCTGCATGCTGACGGGCGGTTACGGCAATAACAGATATTTTTCAAGAGATACGATTGATTCTTTTACAAGTCCCAAGAGTGCGGACTTCCCTACATGGGGCCTTGGCTGGTGGAGAGAAGCGGATGCGGAGAGAGTGTGGTATTTCGGAACCCAGTCATCCTCGGATACAGTGGGTCATCAGGGCTGGACAGGAACCTTGGTTATGATCGATCCTTCCAGAGATCTGGTGGTGGTTTACCTTACCAACAAGATAAATACCCCGTTGACCGACAAGGAAAAGAACGTAAACCGCTTCAGAGGTTCTGCATATACATCGGCGACTCTCGGATTTGTGCCCCAGATCCTCTCCATAGGGATGGATTCTGAGGAGGATGTATCGGCTCTTTTACTGGATCTTACGGCGGATCTTGCGGACTCGGCGGTCAAGCTTATTACTTCCGACACCCGTGTGGGTGATCCCGTCGTATTAAGTGCCAAAGCAAAGATAGATCTTTTAAACAAGCGCATGAAAAAGGACGGAAGCAGTAAATATAAAGAGCTTGCGGCGAAACTTACGGATGAGATAAGAGATCTTTTGCCGGAAGGATTGTTACCCGACAGCGCAAGCGGCAACAGCGGGGATGTAACGCTGGGGGATGAGCGGTTTGATGAATATCTTCCCCTGATCAAAGATAAGAAAGTTGCGATATTTACCAACCAGACCGGGATCGTAGGAGACGATGAGGAAAAGAACCTTCGTATCGAAGTGGCACTTATTGACAAAGGCGTGAATGTTTCATGCCTTTTTGCCCCTGAGCACGGGATAAAAGGGTCACTTGGTGCGGGAGAAGGCGTTAAGGCGGATATTGACGCGCGTTACAATATTCCAATATATCCCGCCACAGCAAACGATATGAAGGGAGTCAGGAACAGCCTTGATGAGTTCGATGTTCTGCTTGTTGATATTCAGGATGTGGGGCTCAGATTCTATACCTACTATGTTTCCATGTACTACCTTATGCAGGAGTGCGCGTTAAATGATAAACCGGTCATAATCCTTGACAGACCCAATCCCAACGGTTTTTATGTGGACGGGCCGATTCTTGATACGGAGTTTAGGTCTAATGTGGGGCTCTTACCCATTACAACAGTTCACGGCATGACTCTCGGCGAACTTGCCAAGATGATAGTTGGAGAGGGCTGGCTTGATACGGGGAATAAAGACTGTGATCTTACGGTGATACCCTGTGTGGGATATGAAAGAGAGGACCGATACAGGCTTTCCGTTAACCCTTCACCGAATCTGAAGAACATGAAGGCCATATATCTTTACGCTTCGATCTGTTATTTTGAGAATACGGCAGTCTCCTGCGGAAGAGGAACCGACGATCCCTTTGTGATATTCGGAAGCCCTTATCTTCCGGACAGCAGCGACTACAGTTTCGTGTTTGTGCCGGAGGATAAGCCGGGCGCCTCGGATCCTGTCTTTGAGGGAAAAGAATGCTTCGGTCGAAATCTTTCCGGTTTTTCCGAGGATGCGATCTGCAAAGCGGGAATCAATCTTGAATATCTTATCAAAGCATATGAAGATATTAAGGCGCTTCATCCCGAAGTCAGTTTCTTTGGGCAAAAGTATGCAAACGGCAGATACTGGATCGACCTTCTTTTTGGTACGGATAAGGTCCGAAAGATGATAGAGGAAGGTAAGGACGCGGCAGCGATCAAGGCATCCTGGCAGGATGATATCGAAAGGTTCAGGGTCCTTCGCAAGCCCTATCTTATCTACTGACCCATATAAACCCGATATTGAAAAGAAACCGCAAATGTGGTATTTTATTGCATGCACGTTTAGTATATTTTGAATCAATTCGCGAGGTGAAACATGAAATTAGGAATAATCGGTCTTCCGAACGTAGGCAAGAGTACATTGTTTAACTCTCTTACCAAGGCCGGCGCACTTGCTGCCAACTATCCTTTTGCAACGATCGATCCCAACGTGGGAGTTGTTCCCGTGCCGGATGAAAGGGTAGAGGCCCTCGGAAAGCTTTACAATACAAAGAAAGTAACACATGCAACGATCGAGTTCGTGGACATTGCAGGTCTTGTTAAGGGTGCCAGCAAAGGTGAAGGCCTTGGCAACCAGTTTCTTGCAAACATTCGTGAGGTTGATGCCATTGTTCACGTAGTTCGTTGCTTTGATGATGACAATATCGTTCACGTGGACGGAAGCATCGATCCCGTTCGCGATATAGAGACCATCAATCTTGAGCTTATATTCTCCGATATGGAGATTCTTGAGCGCCGTATAGCCAAGGTGGCAAGAGCGGCCAACAACGACAAGAAATACGCTCATGAGCGTGATTTTGCCCAGAGCATTTATAAGTTCCTTGAAGCCGGAAACATGGCCAAGGCTTTCGAACTTTCCGACGATGAGGATGAAAAAGAATGGTTTGCTTCCTATAACCTTCTTACATCCAAGCCCGT
Source organism: Lachnospiraceae bacterium (assembly GCA_024695575.1). GTDB lineage: Bacteria > Bacillota > Clostridia > Lachnospirales > Lachnospiraceae > UBA1258. The sequence goes on along the minus strand of JAILHY010000176.1, from coordinate 22,212 downwards.
GATCTTTGCGGCGAACGTGGCTGAGTCCGATTGTGCCGATGACGGCAATTCCAATGCTTATGTCAAGGCAGTTCGTGAATTTGCGGCTAAAGACGGAAGCGAAGTCTTTGTGATCAGTGCCGAGATCGAGCAGGAGATCGCAGAGATGGAAGACGAAGACAAGAAGATGTTCCTTGAAGAACTTGGTCTCAGCGAATCCGGTCTTGATAAGCTTATCGCTGCTTCATATAAGCTTTTAGGCCTTATGAGCTTCCTTACCGCAGGCGAAGACGAATGCAGAGCCTGGACCATCAAAGTAGGAACCAAAGCTCCTCAGGCAGCCGGCAAGATCCATACCGATTTCGAACGCGGCTTCATTAAAGCCGAAGTCGTAAACTACAAAGACCTCCTTGAATGCGGCTCCCTTGCTGCCGCCAGAGAAAAAGCCCTGGTGGGTATGGAAGGAAAAGATTATGTAGTTAAAGACGGAGACGTTATATTATTCAGATTTAATGTATAAAAAATGTTGCGGGTTAGATTATTCAATATATAGTACTCTGTTTCGGGCCTCTACCTAAATATGGTAGAGGCCTTTTCTTTTGCCTTCAAAGCCGCATAAAATCTGGATTTTCTTTAAAAAAATACTTGCAATTTCCTTAAAAATTTATTAAAATGTGGTTGTAAGTGGTACAGAGTGGTACCGAAGTGGGTCAAAGTGGTAAAAATCGTCAGAGGTGATTATATCAGATGTTCATGGGTGAATACAATCACACAGTAGACGAGAAAGGCAGGCTCATCATTCCTTCGAAGTTCCGCGAGGAACTGGGCGACAGTTTCGTTGTAACGAAAGGATTGGACGGCTGCCTGTTTGTTTATCCCGAAGACGAATGGAAGGTACTTGAGGATAAGTTAAGAGCCCTTCCGCTTACAAACAAGGATGCAAGAGCATTTGCAAGATACATGCTTGCGGGAGCTGCGGAAGTTGAACCCGATAAGCAGGGAAGGATCCTGATACCGCAGGTACTGAGAACCTTCGCAGAACTAGATAAGGACGTGGTACTCATCGGAGTTGCCAGCCGAGTCGAGATCTGGAACAAAGACAAATGGAACAATGCTTCTTTTGCAGACGACATGGATGAGATAGCCGAGAAGATGGCAGATCTTGGAATATAGGCGGTGCATATGGAATTTAAACACTATTCCGTAATGCTGACAGAGACAATCGAAAGCCTGAATGTTAAGCCTGAGGGCAGTTACCTCGACGGAACCCTTGGAGGCGCGGGACATTCATCACAGATAGCCAAGGCTCTTACGGGCAAGGGAATGCTTTACGGAGTCGATCAGGATGCTGAAGCGATCAAAGCCGCCGAGGAACGATTGAAGCCCTTCAAAGAGCATGTGACCATCATCAAATCCAATTACAGAAACGCTGTTGAGATATTAAAACAGCGGGGCGTCAAGGGACTGGACGGAATACTTCTTGATTTAGGAGTTTCTTCTTACCAGCTTGACAACGAGGAACGGGGATTCTCCTACAGGTTCGATACACCGCTTGACATGCGGATGGACAGAGAACAGACACTTACGGCAAGAGAGATAATTAACAATTATTCAAAAGAAGCTCTTGCAAGAATAATCAGAGATTACGGCGAAGACAGATTCGCACAGAATATAGCAAAGCACATCTGCGAGGCAAGGGCGGTTAAGCCCATAGAAACAACCTTTGAACTGAATGAGATCATCAAAGCTTCAATACCGATGAAGATTCAGGTTACGGGAGGACATCCTTCCAAAAGAACCTTCCAGGCTATCAGGATCGAATGTAATCACGAACTTGAGGTCCTGAGGGATTCACTTAAAGAGATGATCGAATTCTTAAATCCCGGCGGCAGGATAGCGGTTATCACCTTCCATTCACTGGAAGACAGGATAGTAAAGGATATCTTCAGGGAAGAAGAAAACCCCTGCACATGCCCTCCGAACTTTCCTGTCTGTGTATGCGGAAAGGTCCCGCTTGGAAAGGTTATCACGAGAAAGCCCATAGTTCCTTCGGATAAGGAACTTTCAGAGAATTCAAGATCTCAAAGCGCCAAACTCAGAGTGTTTGAAAGGAATTAAACAATGAGTGAAGATTTTAAGAAGACATACGTATACGGAAGCGCAGCAAGAAATATAGATGTTAAGCGTGCGCTTGAAGAGGCTCCTACCGGCGAACCCTTACGTACCTTACGCGGCGAGCAGAAGAAACAGCACAAGATGCACATGGGTTTTGTCTATGTTCTTTTTCTTGTAGGCTGTGTTGCAATTACCGGATATGCACTTTTTTCGTATCTTAAACTTCAGTCGGAAATAAGCACTCTTTCCAACAATATTTCGGTTCACGAGACCATGCTCAACAATTTGACACTTGCAAATGATGATGAGTATAGTAAAATGATAAATGCAGTTGACTTTGATGAGATTAGAAAGACTGCTATCGAAATGGGCATGGTTTATGCGTCTGAAGATCAGATTATCACATATACACGCGAGAACAGCGATTACGTGAGGCAGACAAACGACCTGTCAGATTAATGCAGGTGAGTTTTTTGAAAGACGGTAACAAAGAAAGAAACAATACAAAGAAAACGGCCGCAAAAGGTCGCGCAAGGGGTGTATCCAACAGACTGGGAGTATTCTTTTTGGCAGTACTTCTGGTCTTTGTTGCACTGTCTGTGCGGCTTATTTTTATTATCAGAGACAATAACGACAGTTATCAGCAAAGGATACTGTCACAGCAGGTTTACGACTCCCAGATAATCAATGCAAAGCGCGGTGAGATCGTTGACTGTAACGGAACGGTACTTGCCGCCAGCAAGGAAGTTTACAACGTTATTCTGGATGTTAAGCAGCTCTTGGCCAAGGATAAGGCTAACGGCAACGAAACGGCCAGAATGGCCACGGTAGATGCTCTCTGCTCGACTTTTGACGTGGACCGAAGGACCATCACGGATTACATCGTTTCCGTCCCCAATTCCCAGTACTTTGTTGTCAAGAAGGGTGTTTCTTTTGACGAAATGTCAAGATTCCTGCCCTATATCACCAAGCCTGAGGAGGGTAAGGAGGCTGACAGCCTTTACAACAAGAATGTTGTGGGGGTTTGGTTTGAGAAATATTACGTAAGATATTATCCCCAGAATTCCCTTGCCTGCGATCTTATCGGATTTTCGCTTTCTGACGGGCAGGCATCCTACGGATTGGAGGAGCACTATAACTCCATTTTAACAGGTACTTCGGGGCGTAAATACGGCTTCCTTAGCGATGAGACCACCATGGAAGTCACCACGATACCCGCTGTTGACGGAAATACTCTTGTTACCACCATTGATGCCAATATCCAGCAGATAGTCGAGAAATATCTTAAGGCTTTTAGCGATGAGTACAAGGATAACGCAAGGGACGGCCTTGGTGCCAACAATATAGGCTGTATCGTCATGCGTGCCAACACTGGCGAGATCCTTGCCATGGCAAGTTATCCCGATTATAACCTTAACGATCCAATGGATCTTTCCCATCTTTATACCGAGGAAGAGATCAAAAAGATGGAAGAGGAAGGCACCCTTCGTGATGCCTATGATAAGCTTTGGAAGAATTTCTGTATAGCTGATACGTATGAGCCGGGTTCAGTTATGAAACCCTTCACCGTTGCCATGGGACTTGAAACCGGCACCATCAAGGGTAACGAATCCTATTACTGCGGCGGTTATCTTACCGTTGCGGGACATGAGATAGCGTGTCACAACACCAAGGGTGACGGCTGGCTTACGGTCAAGGGGGCTGTTGCACAGTCCTGTAACGTCGCTCTCATGCAGATGGTAGACCAGATCGGGAAAAAGAATTTCCTTGATTATCAGACAGTATTTAACCTTGGACTTAAGACCAACATTGACCTTGCGGGCGAAAGCCGTACAGATGCACTTGTGTTCAATGAAAGGACCTTGAACGAATCAGAGCTTGCAACATCCAGCTTCGGTCAGGGCTTTAACGTTACCATGATCCAGATGGCAACAGGTTATGCTGCCCTTGTGAACGGCGGATGTTATTATGAGCCTCATGTGGTATCCAAGATCTTAAGTGCCAGCGGCTCCGTTGTTAAGAATATCGAACCCAGACTTATCAAACAGGTTATTTCTGCGGAAACATCCGATACCATCAGGGAATACTGTAACGCGGTAGTTACTGACGGTACCGGCTGGAGAGCGCGTCCCGCAGGTTATCTCATAGGCGGAAAGACCGGTACTGCCGAGACTGTTCCCCGTGGTAACGGCGAGTATGTAGTTTCTTTTTGCGCCCATGTACCTGCAGACGATCCGGAGATCATATGTTACGTGGTAATCGACAGGCCTAACGTATCCAAGCAGGAAGACGCCAAGTATTCATCCATCGTATCCAAGCAGATACTTACGGAGATCCTTCCTTACCTCAACATTCCCATGACTGAGGAACTTACGGACACTGAGAAGGAATCTATGGATGAGCTCGAATTATCCATATTTACCAACAGGGAGGAAAAAGAACCTGTTAATCCCCTGGAAGAGGATACTTCAGAGGAAGCAAATCAGGGAGACAATACCCAGAGCAGTGCAGATCAGGGAGCAGGAAATCAGTAGAAAAATCGGATTTCCTTAAGGAGAGTTATTAATGAGTGATATTCAGACATATGTGCTTGCGGGATTTGCAGGCTTTATCATAAGTGTAATTGCAGGGCATTTTCTTATTCCCGTATTGCAGCGGATCAAGGCCGGTCAGACCGAGAGAGAGGACGGCCCCAAGTCCCATCTTGCAAAGACAGGTACCCCTACCATGGGTGGCTTTATCTTTCTTATAAGTGCAACTTTGGTATGTGCTTTCTTTGCGGTAAAAGAAACCTCGATCATTCCGGTGATCCTTCTTACCTGGGCTTTTGCGGGAGTGGGATTTATCGACGATTTTATAAAGGTTGTCCTCAAAAGGTCTGAGGGACTTTCTGCAAAGCAGAAGATGGCTCTTCAGATAGTTGTGGCGCTTGCCTTTGTTTTGTGGCTTAATTTCGGCGCCGGATATGAATTTCTGCCCCTTATCCCCTTTGCGGGCGGAAAGACTGTTTCCGTCGGGATCTGGTCCGTACCCATCGCTGTTTTTATCATTGTGGGAACGGTTAACGGTTCCAATTTTACGGACGGAGTGGACGGGCTTGAAGCAAGCGTTACCATAGCCATAATCGGTTTCTTTTTGCTGGTTTCGGTTGTGGCCCATATTACTTCCGTAACGGCTGTATCTGTCGGGTTTATCGGAGCTCTGTGCGGATTTCTTGTGTTTAACGTAAATAAGGCCAGGGTCTTTATGGGAGATACGGGTTCGCTGGCTCTCGGAGGTCTGGTATCCGGCCTTGCATTGATGCTTCACATGGAATTATATCTTCCAATCATAGCTTTAATCTATTTTGCGGAAGTTTTAAGTGTCATCATTCAGGTGCTTTATTTTAAGGCAACTCACGGGAAGCGAATCTTCAGGATGGCACCCATACATCATCATTTTGAACTTGGCGGGTGGTCCGAGACCAAGGTGGTTTATATCTTCACCATAGTAACGGTCATCCTCTGCTTCGCGGCATTTGCATTTATGTAGGATCGATATGGCTAAAAACAAAAGTTTAACCAAAAACAAAAGGTATTTCGATTATTCACTCCTTTTCATAGTGCTGTTTTTACTTGGCTTCGGGCTTATTATGATCTATTCCACAAGCTCTTATGTATCAAGCCTTGCCAATGACGGAAACGGTTTCTTTTACCTGAAGGCTCAGGCCCGTTCGGCTATAGTGGGTCTTGTTGCCATGTTTATTGTTAGCTTCATTCCCTACAAACTGTACGAAAACTTTGCGGTCCTTATTTACTTTGGGTCCGTTCTTTTGATACTGATGGTACTTACGCCCCTTGGGCAGACCATTAACGGTGCCAGACGCTGGTTCTTTATTTTCGGTTATTCAATTCAGCCTGCAGAGATAGTTAAGCTTGGTATCATCCTGTTCCTGGCTGCGCTTATCTCAAGGCTCAATGTTAAAGACAGGCGAAGCTGGAAGGGGATATTCATTATCCTTATGCCTGCTGCGGTTGTGTCGGGAATGCTTTACTTTATCACCAACAACTTAAGTTCCGCCATCATTGTTGCAGGAATCGCTTTCTTTATGCTGGTTATCTCTACACCGGGATGCGTTAAGGCCTATGTGATGTTCGCTCTTGCAATTACGGGGGTGGTAGCATATGTTCTGGCGGTCATTAACGGATGGCTCGGCAGTCTTGGATTCCGAGGAGAAAGAATCCTTGCGTGGACTGATCCCGAGGCTCATGCAGACGGCAAAGGTTTCCAGGTGCTTCAGTCTCTTTACGGTATCGGTTCGGGCGGTATCTGGGGCAAGGGACTTGGCAAATCCATGCAGAAACTGGGCTTTCTTCCCGAGGCACAGAACGACATGATCTTTTCGATCATCTGCGAGGAACTGGGTATTTTCGGCGGAATTGCCGTTATTCTCTTGTTTGTGCTGCTGTTGTGGCGAATCAGGGATGCAGGAGTTTACTGCACCGAAATGTACGGAAACCTTGTTATTGTGGGAATTTTCGTGCATATCGCCATTCAGGTCATCATCAATATAGCCGTTGTAACCAATACAATTCCCAATACGGGTATCCCTATGCCGTTCATATCCTACGGAGGATCCAGCGTTATCTTTATCCTGATAGAGATGGGCATAGTTATGAACATCGCAAGGAGCGCTGATTTCAGGGAGACACCTGCTCTAAGGGAAGAAGAACCGAACGAGGCTGAGAATGAAGAATCCGAATCCTAAAAGTCCGGGCTCGGTCTTAAAAGTATTGATAATAATCCTCGCGGTGATACTTGTTGTCGGCGGAGCCGGGATTTTCGGCTATTACTGGATCCTTGAGAACTATACGGTCAAAGAGGTTACCATAGACGGAAACATCCACTATACGGACGAAGAGATCAAGGCCATCGTCATGGAAGGGCGTTTTGGCAACAACTCACTCTATCTTGCCTACAAATACAAGAACCGTGAGATAAAGGATCTTCCTTTTGTGGAGACCATAAGCGTTGAGATCCTTTCAAACGATACGGTACATATAAGCGTTTATGAGAAGACTCTTGCGGGATTTATCGAGTATCTCGGAAGATACATTTATTTTGACAGAGACGGGATCGTGGTCGAAAGCTCTCTCGTTAAGACGCAGGGTGTTCCTCAGGTCGTGGGGGTGGAGTTCGATCATGTCATTCTTTACGAAAAGCTTCCAGCCACGGATGATAAGCTTTTCGGCAAAGTCCTTAATATAACCAAGCTTATGTCAAAATACGGCGTAGACGCTAAGAAGATGTACTTTAAGCCAAACGGCGAGATCGTTTTGTATCAGGACGATATCGTTGTTAACCTCGGTAAAGAGGAAAATCTTGACATCAAGATAATGAACCTTCCTTCCCTTCTTAAGAATCTTGTGGGGATGAAGGGAACGTTACGCATGGAAAACTACGATGAAAACACTAAGAAGGTTACTTTCGAACCTGATCACAAATAAAAGAATACTGATCCTGGGATTCGGTCGCGAAGGCGAATCCACACTTAAGAAAGTGCTTGAAGGAAACTCTGCGGCTTCCGTTACGGTTTCGGATGCAAATGACGTATCGGAAAGAGTCGCGGCTGTTGCGGCCGGCGCCAACGTTAATGTGATATCCGGTCCTGAGTATCTTAAAGTTCTTAAAGATTACGATGTTGTTTTTAAAAGTCCGGGAGTAGTACTTAAGGATGGAGAATCGACTCTTGGAAATACCGTACTTACCTCAGAGACAGAAGTTTTCATGCAGGCATACGGTGACAGAGTCATCGGCATAACCGGAACCAAGGGTAAGAGCACCACTTCGAGCCTTATTTATCATATTCTCAAAGAATCCGGCAGAGATGTTCTTTTTGGCGGAAATATCGGGATCCCCGTATTTGAACTGGCAGATTCGGTGGGAGAGGATACGATTATCGTACTTGAACTTTCCTGTCACCAGCTTGAATATCTCAAGACCGATCCCCATGTGGCAATTCTTTTAAACATTTACGAAGATCACCTGGATCATTACGGGACCAGGGAACGATATGCGGCTTCCAAGAAAAACATTTTCGCTCACCAGGGGGCCGATGATTTTCTTTTTACTACCAAAGAAACCTACGAGGCTGAGAAACTTGGCGGTCTCTGCAAGTCAAAGTATGTCCCTGTGAGCCTTGATGATGCGCCTTTTGATTCTTTTGAAAGCATTGAGGGCGTATCCCTTATAGGCGAGCATAACCGGTTTAACTGCGGCTTTGCATACAGGGTGCTTAAGGAATATGGCATCGGAAAAGAAGAGTTTATTAAAGCCCTTGCTTCTTTTAAGCCGCTGGAACACAGGCTGGAGCGTTTTCTTTCGTTTAAGGGACAGGATTTCTATGACGATTCGATCTCAACTACCGTGAAGTCCTGCATAAGTGCGGTGGAATCCGTGAAGAACGCAAGTGTACTTCTTGTGGGAGGCATGGAACGAAACATCGATTACTCGGAGTTAATTGAGTATCTTAAGGATTCTAAGCTTGATCATGTGATCTGCATGTACGAATCGGGCAGGCGGATCTATGACATGCTTGTTAATGCAAAAGGAAAAGTAAAGGTTTCCTTCAGAGAAGATCTTAAAGCAGCAACGGAGTTTGGCGTATCGGTTTTAAGGCCGGAAGGAGCAATGATTTTAAGCCCTGCGGCTGCCAGTTACGGATATTTTAAAAACTTCGAGGAACGCGGTCGCGAGTTCAAAAAAATCGTTAATGGCTTGTTAAAAAATTGAATGTTTTTTGTTGCGAATTTGACAAAATGATTATATTATAGAATTTGGTAGTTTAGGATATGAGGAGGATTGTCCCTTGCTTGAAATAGTAAACAACGATTCCGGCGCTGCAGCGAAGATCATCGTCATAGGTGTCGGCGGAGCGGGAAATAATGCGATCAATCGCATGATAGATGAGAATATTACGGGGGTGGAGCTTATCGGGGTTAATACCGATAAACAGGCACTTCAGTTGTGTCGCGCACCTAAACTTATACAGATCGGCGAAAAGACCACCAAGGGACTTGGCGCAGGAGCGCGTCCCGAGATCGGTGAGAAGGCCGCCGAGGAATCCAGCGAAGAGATCAAGGCAGCCATTGCAGGCGCGGATATGGTTTTCATCACCTGCGGAATGGGCGGCGGTACCGGAACTGGTGCGGCTCCCGTTATTGCCAAGATATCCAAGGACATGGGAATACTCACCATCGGTGTTGTGACCAAGCCCTTCAAGTTCGAAGCCAAGCAGCGTATGGTCAATGCACTTGGCGGTATCGAGAAGATCAAGGAATCCGTTGATACCCTTACCATTATCCCCAACGAGAAACTTCTGGGACTTGTAGATCCCAAGACATCCATACAGGAAGCATTTAAGAAGGCGGACGAGGTTCTGCAGCAGGCAGTTACCGGTATTACCGATCTTATCAATACATCATCCCTTGTAAATCTGGACTTTGCAGATATTCAGACCGGCATGAAGGGTATGGGCGTGGCTCATATCGGTATCGGTACCGGCAAGGGCGAGAACAGAGCTATTGACGCTGTTACCGCAGCCGTTAACAGCCCGCTTCTTGAGACCAACATTGCAGGCGCACGTCATGTCATCATCAATATCGCCGGTGATGTTACTCTTAACGAACTGGCTGAGGTTTCAGATCATGTTCGCGGACTTACCGGAGATGAGGTTAATGCCATCATCGGTACATCCTACAATGCGGATGCGGACGGTATCTGCACCGTTACCGTTATTGCTACCGGTGTAGCACCTGTTAATGAGCGTATCAGCTTTAACAGAACTCCTCTTGTACAGCCCGTTTCCAATCCTGTGGCGCGTCCCGTTGCCAATCCTGCAGCTCCCAAGGCTGACGGTATCATTCAGCCCGACGCTCCCATCAAGAGTAAAGTTGAACAGCTTAATTACGAGATTCCTTCATTCCTGAAGAAATAAACTAAGGACGGTATTCGATTATGAAATGCCCTTTTTGCGGAAATGCAGACACAAGAGTAATAGATTCGAGACCTGCCGAGGATAATAACTCCATCCGTCGTCGTCGTATCTGTGATGAGTGCGGCAAGCGTTTCACCACATACGAGAAGGTCGAGACCATCCCTCTTATCATCATAAAGAAGGATAAGAACCGCGAGACCTATGACAGAGTCAAGCTGGAGGGCGGTGTACTTCGTGCCTGTCACAAGCGCCCCATTACGGCTCAGCAGATAACCAATCTGGTGGACGAAGTGGAGACCGAGATCTTTTCTCTTGAAGAGAAGGAGATCGAAAGTCGTGTCATCGGTGAGAAGGTCATGAACAAGTTAAAGGACATCGATGCCGTTGCTTATGTAAGATTTGCAAGTGTTTACAGGGAATTCAAGGATGTAAACACATTCATGGACGAATTAAGATCAGTCCTTGACAAAGAATAGAATAAGTATTATTGTTTAGTTTGCTCCGACAATTGTCGGGGCAAATTTAATAATCCATAGAAGATAGGAGACATAAGATGAAAGCAGTACAGAAACTACTGGCGGTCATCCTCATGTCGGCCACTCTGACTGTTGCACTCTGCGGATGCGGGGGCGACAAGGCGGATAATGCTTCTTCAATCACCATCGGAATCCCTCAGGACCTTGAGGACAGTCTTGACCCCCACCTTGCTGTGGCGGCAGGAACTAAGGAGATTCTTTTTAACATCTTTGAAGGCCTTGTTAAGCCTGATAAGAACGGTGATCTTTATCCCGCCGTGGCCGAAAGCTACGAAGTATCTGAGGATGGACTGACCTACACCTCCAAGTTGAGAAAGGGCGTCAAGTTCCATGACGGAAGTCTTGTTACGGCGGATGATGTATTATATTGCATATCCAGAAATGCCGATGACGAGAGCGGAAGCCAGCTTGCATCGGCATTTTCCAATATTAAGGAATACCGTGCTGATGGCGACAATATCGTTATTGTACTTAACCAGAAGGATACGGATTTCCTTCAGTACATGACAATGGCAATTATTCCCAAGAATAATGCCAACCCCGATACCAACCCCATCGGTACCGGTCCTTACAAATATGTGTCCAGATCTCCCCAGGAGAACATCATCCTTACCAGATTTGATGATTATTACGGTGAGAAGGCACACATCAAAGATGTAACACTTAAGATCTGCGCAAGTGCAGACTCCATAGTAATGTATTTACTCGGAGGTTCCATCGACCTGTTTGCAAGACTTTCAAACACTCAGGTGGAACAGCTTAAGAATGCCAACTTCGATATCCTCGAAGGAACCATGAATCTGGTTCAGGCACTGTACCTTAACAATGCATTCGAGCCTTTCAAGGACGAGAGAGTACGTAAGGCACTTTGCTACGCCGTTGATCGTCAGGAGATTCTTGACAAAGCATTTGGCGGTAACGGATCGATACTCGGTTCCTCAATGTTCCCGGCTTTCGGAAAGTACTACATCGATGAGACCAAGGATGTTTACAAGCCTGATCTCGAGAAAGCCAAGGAGCTTTTAAAAGAAGCCGGATACGAGAGCGGTCTTTCTTTTGAAATAACCGTTCCTTCCAACTATCAGCCTCACGTTGATACCGCACAGGTAATCGTAGAGCAGCTCAAAAAGGTCGGAGTCGATGCCAAGATCAAGCTTGTAGAGTGGGACACATGGGTTTCGGACACCTATGTAGGCCGTAACTATGAAGCTACAGTGATAGGCGTTGATGCTTCCCAGATGACCGCAAGAGCGATGCTCGAAAGATTCCTGTCGGATTCCGGCAAGAACTTCGTCAACTACTCTAATCCCGAGTTTGACGAGACATTAAACAAGGCTTTTGCTACCACCAATATGGACGAAGCCACCAAGCTTTACAAGGATTGTGAATGGATCCTTACCAATACGGCAGCCAGTGTGTACATTCAGGACATGGCTGAGTTTGTTGCCGTAAACAACAAATACACGGGCTATGATTTCTATCCCATCTATGTGATGGATATAGCCAAATTAAGACTTAAATAGCGTCTGTTTTATCTGAAATAAGAAAGGCGAGAGCATGAAATACGTGATTCGAAAGTTAGTGACAACGTTCATAACTTTATTTGCGGTTTCTGCTCTCGTGTTTTTTTCTTTTTCCGTGATTCCGGGAAATCCTGCAATTGCCAAGCTTGGAACCGAGGCGACAGTAGAGAGGGTTCAGGCACTTACCCATGAGATGGGCCTTGACCGTCCTGTGCTTACAAGATACGCCGAATGGATCAGAGGGATATTCCGCGGGGATTTCGGTAATTCCTACAGCTACAACACAAGCGTGACAGGCCTTTTGTCGGAGAAGATCGGAACTACGCTGATCCTTTCCATCCTGGCTATATTGCTTACAGTGGTCATTTCTTTTCCTTTTGGCATATACTGCGCAAGAAAGAGCGATTCAAAGATAGATGTGTTTCTGACGGGCTTTAATCAGCTAATTATGGCGGTTCCCTCGTTCTTTTCGGGAATACTGATAACGCTTCTTTTCGGTTTCCTGTTTAAGCTGTTTACGCCGGGTGCTTACGTATCCTACAAGATCAGTTTCGGTAAGTGCATAGGTTACCTGCTGTTTCCGGCTCTTGCCATTGCTCTTCCCAAGATATCAATGGTCGTTAAGCTACTTAAGGACACCACCATCAAGGAAGCGGAAAAAGAATACGTGGTAACGGCATATTCAAGGGGTAATGCCACCAGGGCGGTTTTCTACAAGCATGTGCTTAAAAATGCCATGATCCCGGTTATTACCTTCCTTGGGATGACTTTTGCGGATATCATTGCCGGAAGTATCATCGTGGAACAGGTATTTTCCGTGCCCGGACTTGGAAGGATACTGCTTACATCCATTTCGGGCCGTGATTACCCGGTGGTTGAGGCAATCATCCTTCTTTTGGCGGCCTTTGTTGTTATCAGCAATATGCTGGTAGATTTCATGTACAGATTGTTTGATTCAAGGATTAAAATTTGACTCGATTAACAGAGTGAGTCAGCCCGAGTGGCGTTTGAACGGAGTTTAGATGGCAGAAACAGTGAAACAATCCAAGTTCATATTGGGCTGTATCTTTACGGGCATAACCCTGCTCATGCTTCTTGGGGGGATTTTCTATACGCCCTATGATCCAATGGCCATGGACGGGCAGATCCTTGGTAAGATCAGTGCCGACCACATTATGGGATGCGACCAGTTCGGGCGTGATGTTTTCTCGCGTGTTCTTGTGGGTGTCAAAGAAACCATGATCGTAGCGGGGGCTGTGGTACTCATCGGAACCTTCTTCGGAACACTTGTGGGCATGATCACGGGTTATTTCGGAGGATGGCTTGACGAGATTCTTATGCGCTTGAATGACGCGGTACTTGCTTTTCCCTCTGTACTGCTGGCGCTGCTTATAATCGGCCTTTACGGTGGTGGCAGAAATACCCTGATACTGGCACTCGGAATTGCGTTTATCCCAAGCTTTGCCCGAATCATCAGATCTGAAGTACTTAAGATCCGTAATCTTGATTATATAAAGAGTGTACGATTATACGGAGCGGGGCATCTTCGTATCATAATCGTGCATATCCTTCCGAACCTTAAGACCGTTCTTTTGTCAAGCGTTCTTATAGGCTTTAACAATGCTGTACTGGCAGAAGCAGGTATGAGCTACCTTGGTATGGGCGTGGCACCTCCCAATCCCAGCCTTGGTCGAATGCTCTCCGAAGCGCAGGCCTACATTTTTACCAATCCCATGTCGGCGGTTTTTCCGGGAATTACCATTGTTATCATGATACTTGGCTTTTCCCTTCTTTCCGGCGCACTGGAGAAAGGATAGGGCATGCTTAAAGTTGAAGATCTTTGCATAAAGGTTCATGACCGTAAGACAACCGATACACTGGTCAAGGACGTGGATTTTGAAATGAACAAAGGCGATATCATGGGGATCGTGGGTGAGTCAGGCTCCGGTAAGACCATGACGGCCCTTGCCATAGCAGGGCTCCTCAGCCGTCACGACATGGAAAAGAGCGGCCATATCATCTTTGAGGGGATCAACCTGCTGGATATCAAAAGAAATGTCCTTCGAAAGATCCAGGGTAACGAGATAGCCATGGTGTTTCAGCAGCCACTTAATTCTCTTAATCCGCTTAAGAAGGTAGGATGGCAGGTAGAAGAAAGCCTTAGAGTACATACCTCAATGGACAAATCCGAGATGAAGGAGCGCGCCATTGAAGCCTTGAGGGATGTGGAACTGTCAAACCCCGAGGCAGTATACAATTCGTATCCTCACGAGTTATCCGGCGGAATGAGGCAAAGAGCCATGATAGCGGCGGCTATGATCATTCAGCCCAAGCTTCTTATCTGCGACGAGCCAACCACAGCCCTTGACGTTACCATCCAGGCTCAGATAGTTGAACTTCTTAAAAGGATCAACAAAGAAAGAAGTACCGCCATACTGTTTATTTCACATGACCTAAGCCTTGTGAACACTCTGTGTGAGAGGGTCGTAGTGATGCAAAACGGCCTTGTGGCAGAAAGCGGTATTTGTGATGATATATTTAACAACCCGCAGAACGATTATACCAAGAGACTGATCGCATCAATTCCCAGGAGTCCGTTTTGAGCAATATTTTGGAAGTATCGCATTTAAGCGTCGAATTTAAAAAGGATAAAAAGCCCTTTCTGGCGGTGAATGATGTTTCTTTTTCCGTGGCAGAAGGAGAGACACTGGGACTGGCGGGAGAGTCAGGCTGCGGTAAGTCGACCCTATCAAGAGCTATTCTCGGCATTCAGAAAAGGGGAGTGACAGGGACCGTAAACCATTATTCCAAGCGCCCCATGATGGTGTTTCAGGACCCGGCGGGATCATTAAATCCTGCACAGAAGATAGGATTTATTCTTGAAGAACCACTTAAGATAAAGGGTGGCTACACCAAGGAAGAGCGGCAAAAGAAAGTCCGCGACATGCTGAAGCTTGTGGATCTTAAGGAGGATCTCCTGGACAGATATCCGTCAACCCTTTCCGGAGGCCAGTGCCAGAGGATATGCATCGCGGCTTCACTTATGCAGGAGCCTGCTTTACTTATCGCCGATGAGCCTGTTTCAGCCCTCGATGTTACGGTTCAGAGCCAGATTCTTAAGCTTTTTGAAAAGATAAAGAAGGAGCTTAACCTTTCCATAATCTTTATTTCTCATGATCTTCGCGTGATCTATTCGGTATGTGACAGGGTTATGATCATGAAGGACGGAGCAATAGTGGAAGAGGGGTTAAGGGATGAGCTTTACTTTAATCCCAAGCATCCATATACGAAACAGCTTATGGATGCCGCAAGGACCAAGTACGTAAAGGTAACCAAAAATTAACTAAAGATTAGCATTATCGGGCCGATATACTTATTGCAAGGGAGAGAAAGATAAGATATAATAACATTACGTTAAGTAATTATGTAAACTCTTGCAGCAAGGAGGCAAAGATGGCTATCAACGGAATATCCGGTTATGGCGGATTCTATAATAGTTACTCGGTTCGCGACATTCCCAAAGTAGACGTTGAGACCGTTAAGCAGCAGGATGCTGCGAAAGAACTTGAAGCAAAGGCATTACCCAAGGCGCCTGAAAAGGCAGAAGTTGCAAGCAAGCCCTTAAGTGAGAACAGATCACGAACTGCTGATTTAGATAATATTTCTCTTAACTTTAATTCCGGTGAAGACTACTCCTACATTGGCTCTGATTTCGAAATTGGCGGCCTTGACATGGAAAAAGCTATTTCCGACATGCAGAAGGACAAGGTCCTTATGGATTACCAGTACTTCGTAGGTTCATCCGATAATCTCAACGAGATGTTCGCAAGCGGAGACGGCAGGGTCATCGCCAAGTTCTGAGTTTGATTTATAACCATATATGTGATACAATCAAGCGTCCCTATAATGGGGCGCTTTTTTAAGGAGAATATATGCTTTTTGAACGATTTTATCCGTCGGAATGGCGGTCAAGCGCGTATTCGGTCAACTACGAGGCCATGTACGAGAAGGGTTACCGCCACATAATCTTTGATATCGACAATACACTCGTTCCCCACGGAGCACCTCAGGACGAGAGATCTCTTAAGCTTTTGCGAAGGATTAAAGAAATCGGTTTTGACGTTCTTTTTCTTTCGAATAATAAGGAACCGAGAGTTAAATCCTTTGCGGATCCGGTAGGAGCCTATTATCTTTATAAGGCAGGAAAGCCCTCAAAGAAGGGGTATCTGGAGGCTGTGAAGCGGATGAAGGGTACGATCGTTGACACTTTCTTTGTGGGAGATCAGCTCTTTACGGACATATGGGGTGCCAACAACGCCGGACTTTACAGTATACTTGTTAATCAGATCGACAAAAAGGAAGAGATTCAGATCGTTCTTAAGCGGATTCTTGAAAGGCCCGTTTTGTTCTTTTACAAATTAAAAAAGTAGTTGAAATTTTCTTTTTCATAGATTATAATACCTTAGAATTGTTTGTGTTTATTTAGGAGGACTTATATGATTTCTGCAGGTGATTTCAGAAACGGCGTTACTCTTGATATTGAAGGTACCGTTTTCCAGATTATCGAATTTCAGCATGTTAAACCCGGTAAGGGCGCAGCTTTCGTTAGAACCAAACTTAAGAACGTTGTGAACGGCGGCGTAGTTGAGCGTACGTTCAGACCTACCGAGAAATTCCCTCAGGCACGTATTGACAGATTCGATATGCAGTATCTGTACAACGACGGCGATCTTTATAACTTTATGAATACCGAGACCTACGAGCAGATAGCACTTAACTCCGACACTGTCGGCG
This sequence comes from Lachnospiraceae bacterium, assembly GCA_024695575.1. Taxonomy (GTDB): domain Bacteria; phylum Bacillota; class Clostridia; order Lachnospirales; family Lachnospiraceae; genus UBA1258. The sequence goes on along the minus strand of JAILHY010000176.1, from coordinate 5,290 downwards.
ATGCGCTTAAGTTCGTTAAAGAGAACGAGATCTGCAAGGTTTGCTCCATTTCCGGAAGCGTATTTGCAGTTGAGCCTCCTCTTTTTGTAGAACTTGAGGTTACCGAGACAGAGCCCGGATTGAAGGGTGATACCTCTACCGGTGCCAACAAGCCCGCTATCGTAGAGACCGGTGCACAGGTTGCAGTTCCTCTCTTCGTTAACATCGGAGATAAGATTAAGATCGATACCCGTACAGGCGAGTACTTATCCAGAGTATAAGATTAGCGTATCATGTCAGGAGACAACAGTCGTTGTCTCCTTTTTTTATTTCTTTTTTTCTATTAAATCTGTAAATCTGAAAGGAAAACACATGAATCAAAAAGAATTGGAATCCCTATTGTTAGATAATCTTAGAGAAAGGCTGGGGGATGAGTGTGACATAAATGTCATAAGCGTATTAAAGAACAATAACACCAGACTGCGGGCCATCCGTTTTACAAGGAAGGACAGCATTATTCATCCGACTATCTATCTTGAACGGTATTACGCGATGCTTAAGGACGGCGTAAGCCCGGAGGATATCTGCAGTACTCTTTATGGCGATTACATGGAATCGGTAAAAGAAAATGCTCCGGACCTTTCCTTTTTCACCGATTACGAAAAAATGCGGGAACATATTGTGTGTAAGCTCATAAGTGTAGACCGAAACGAGGATATATTGAAAGATGTTCCTTTTGTCCCGTTCCTTGATCTTGCGGCGGTATTTTACTGTAACGTGAACCTTTCGAAAGGTCATCAGGGATCGGTCCTTATAAGAAACAATCATTTTAAGACCTGGAACATAACCGTAGATGAGCTTTATAAGGATGCGCTTGAAAATAACCGAAAACAGCTTGGAACCTCAGCACGCCCCATAGCGGATGTATTGACGGATCTTTTCACATATCTGGGGAAAACAGCTCCGGAAGGAGAGGAACCTGCGGTAATCCCTGAAGATATTCAGATGTATGTCCTTACCAACAAGAACGGGCTTAACGGTGCAGCTTGTATGCTTGATCGGGTATTTATGGAAGATTTCGGAAACAAACTCGGAGGAAGTTACTTTATTCTACCAAGTTCCGTGCACGAACTGATAGTACTGCCTGTTTGCAAGGATATGGAGATCGGGCACTTAAGGGAAATGGTAAAGCTTATCAACAAAACGGAAGTACCCAGGGAGGAAGTGCTTTCCGATGAAGTTTATATCTATGATTACAAGAGAAAAGTAGTGGCTTATGCTTAGAAGAATGGTATAATGGCTATATAATCTTTTGTGGGGGCTTACATATGAATACAGGGTTATCACCTCGTACCAAATGGTCTTACTGCATCGGTGCCACGGGCAGAGATGCAGCCTATGTGCTTGTCAGCATGTTCATTCTTACCTACATTCAATACACCATGAAGCTTACCATAGCGCAGTTTTCGGTTATTACCGCAGCAATGGTAGTGTGTATGATATGGGATGCGGTCAATGACTTGATGATGAGTGCCATTATCGAAAACTGCCACTTTAAAAGCGGTAAATTCAGACCTTTTATAATCGCGGGAGCTATATTAAATGCCTGCGTTATCACGGCAATGTTTACCATTAGGCCTACCGGTTGGGGCTTCGTTGGTTTCTTTTGCGTAACCTATTTACTCTGGGGAATGACTTACACGGTCAATGACATAGCCTATTGGGGGATGCTCCCCAGTCTTTCAAGCGATCCGAAAGAAAGAGATTCCGTTGTATCCTTAATGGGTATATTCGTGTGCATCGGACAGTTTCTTGTAGCCGGCGTGGTGCCCATAGTAATTGCGGGTAATGCCGTAGCGGCATTTCGCACCATAGCGCTTATCGTATCCCTTGGCTTTATCGCATTTCAGACACTTACCTTCCTTGGGGTTAAGGAAAATAAGCAGCAAGCCACGGAAAACAAGGTTTCCTTCACGGGCATGTTTAAGATACTTGCCAGAAACGATCAACTCATTGCTATAGGAATAGCCTACATTCTTTTCTGCGTGGGTCAGCAGCTTCTTTTGCTCCTTGCGGTTAATTTCTTTTACTTTGAATTCGGTTATTCCGACAGTGGAGATCTTATCACTATATTTACGGTCATGTACGGGCTTGGAACCCTCGCGGCCCAGTTTGCTTATCCGATCCTTTCAAAGAAGATGAGCAGGAATATAATAGTTACCGTATGTATTGCGGCACTTACATTGAGCTATCTTGTGTTCCTTGGATTTGGATATATTATCCCCAAGAACCTTGTTATACTTGATATAATCGGATTTGTGATCTTCTTTTTCCAGGGTTTGTTTAATCTTGCGATGATAGTAATGGTCAACAATACGATAGAATACGACGAATTCCGCTTTAATGAGCGCCATGATTCCATTATTTCGGCTATACGTTCTTTTGCATCAAAGCTTTCAAATGCCTTAAACCAGGGCGCGGCTTCACTGATCCTCATTATCAGCGGGATCTATGCGGTAAGCCAGAATATAAGCGGACTTGAAACGGAAGTCGGAAACGGGCAGATCACCAGCGAGCAGGCGTTGATTATGGCAGATGGTTTTATAGCAGAGGTTCAGCCTTCGCAGACTCTGATGCTGCGTGTAGGTATGGTATTTGGGCCCTTGCTTGCCATGGTTGCGGCATACATCATAATCCGCACCAGATATAAGATCGATGAGAAAGAATATGATCGTCTTGTTAACGCGATAGCCAAGCGCAAAGAATGAAGCGGAAAACTGTTTTCCATCACGGGGTTTCCCTGATTTTGACATATTCGCCAGAATGTGGTATGATACCCCGTGGCTCAGCATCCGTAGTATAATGGATAGAACGGAGGCCTCCGACGCCTTTGATGCAGGTTCGATTCCTGTCGGATGCACTTATATATGACTTGAGTGTCATTGTTTTCAGTTATGAAGAAGAATAGAGTAAGAGAAGACCGACGTATCCGTGCGGAGGCGTCGCAACAGTTAAAGAATTTAATAGTGGACTATGTTCTTCTTGCCAAAGAGTGGCTGACGGATTACGGAAAGATCTTTCTTCCGATAGCACTCTTTATTTTGGTGTCCGCAACTTTTGCTATTTCTCTTGGAGCAAGGAGCAAGGTTGAGGCTGCGGAGCGTGATGCAATCACTGCTTTGGAGGAGACCAAGACCGAGGTGGTGGAACTTACGGAAGAGCCCTTTGAGGAGGATGCACATCCCGAGGTTAACCGCCTGATCGACCGCTATTACAGCGCACTTATGAATGCTGACATTGAAGTCATAAGTGAGATCCAGAACGTGGTTACCAATACCGAAGTCATCAGACTTCGCAAGATGAGCGAGTACATCGACCATTACGATAATATCAAGGTCTATACCAAGAGCGGTCCCTATCCGGATTCCTACGTGGCTTACGTGTATACCGATGTTTTCCTTAAGGAACAGCAGGACAGTATACCGGGCCTTCAGTCTTTTTATGTATGTACCGGTGAGAACGGCGAGTGCTATATCAACAACGGTGAGCTCACAGAGCAGGAAGCTCAGTATCTTAAGGATATTACGGAACAGGGCGATGTGGTGGACCTTAAGAACCGCGTCAGCGTTGCATATAACAACCTGATGGAATCCAATTCGGATCTTAACAAATACTGGGCCTCGGTTTCCGTTGAGATCGATCTTTCAGTCAGCGAGCAGCTTGCGTTGGATGCCAGACTTTCCGCCCAGCTTGAAGAAGAAACCGGAGCGGAAGAGCTGGAGCCTGAAACTGAGACTGGAGAAGAAGGACAGGTTTCCGAAGAACCCAAGATCATTCAGGTACGTACGACAGCGTATGTCAATGTGCGTAAGTCCGCAAGTACCTCTGCCGATATTATCGGAGGAGCCAGACTTGGTGCTACCTACGAAGTGATCGAGGTCATGAACAACGGCTGGACCAAGATCAAGTATGAGGGTGGGGAAGGCTACATCAGTTCGCAGTATCTTGAGGAGATAGAGAGTGTTGAGAATTACGCCACCAGCGGAACGGTAACGGCGCTTACGACACTTAATGTACGAGAGGCTCCGGATGCCACCAGTAACAGGATCGGTGTTCTTTCTCAGGGTGAGACTGTAGACCTTATCGAAAGGATTGAAGGCTGGTGCAAGATCAAGTTCAAAGGTCAGGTTGGATACGTTTCATCTGAATATGTTGATTAACTGGGAACGGGCAGAAAATGCCCGTTCTTTTTTTATTCATCGAGATTGTATACATGTATCATTGTACATTTTGCACAAAATATTTCTGATAAAATTTAACAATTTAATGTAATAAAGTCATTGTGTTTTTGGCATATCTGGTAATATAATTTTCTACGTAAAAAGGATTCTCATATATATCTTAGGAGGACAATTATGTCATATGTTGATGATGTCTACGCTTTGGTCGTAGAGAAAAATCCCGCTCAGCCCGAATTTCACCAGGCAGTAAAGGAAGTGCTTGAGTCCCTCAGAGTCGTTATCGAAGCTAACGAAGAGAAGTTTAAGAAAGATGCTTTACTTGAAAGACTCGTTACTCCCGAACGTCAGATCCTGTTCAGAGTTCCCTGGGTGGACGACAAGGGCCAGGTTCAGGTCAATAACGGATTCAGAGTACAGTTTAACAGCGCTATCGGACCTTACAAGGGCGGTTTGAGATTACATCCCAGCGTAAACCTTGGCATCATCAAATTCCTCGGATTTGAGCAGATATTCAAGAATTCCCTCACCGGTCTTCCTATCGGCGGCGGCAAGGGTGGTTCGGACTTTGATCCTAAGGGCAAGTCCGACAGAGAAGTTATGGCATTCTGTCAGAGTTTTGTTTCCGAGCTCTTCAAGTATATCGGTGCTGATACCGACGTTCCTGCCGGTGATATCGGAACAGGTGCAAGAGAGATCGGCTACATGTACGGTCAGTACAAGAGACTTACAGGCCTTTACGAAGGCGTTCTTACCGGTAAGGGCTTAAGTTACGGCGGATCCCTTGCTCGTACCGAAGCTACCGGTTACGGACTTCTTTATATGACTGAGGAAATGCTTAAGTGTAACGGCATCGAATTAAAGGGTAAGACCGTTGCAGTATCAGGTTCCGGTAACGTTGCGATCTATGCAATTCAGAAGGCACAGCAGCTTGGCGCTAAGCCTGTTACCTGCTCTGATTCCACCGGATGGATCTATGCTCCCGAAGGAATCGATGTTGCCCTTCTTAAGGAAGTTAAGGAAGTTAAGAGAGCACGTCTTACCGAATATGCAGCAGCAAGACCTTCAGCTCA
>JAILHY010000152.1 GCA_024695575.1 Lachnospiraceae bacterium | reverse complement strand
TGGACCACTAACCCCGTCCCGGGGGGCCATACTGGAGAAGATCCTGCAGTGAAAGATTATTTAACGCCTGATTACAGAAAAACAAAAACGGCCTGTTACCTTGGGTTTGTAACCCAGGCCATAGCCGCTAATTTCGCTCCTCTTCTTTTTCTCAAATTCCATAATGACTATGGCATATCCCTTGGAAATATCGCCCTGATATCCACTGTATTCTTTTTCACACAGCTGCTGGTGGATCTGTTTTGCGCCAAATTTGTGGACAGGATCGGTTACAGGGTTTCCATAGTGATATCGGAGATCTGCTCCGCGGCAGGGCTTGTAGGACTGGCTTTTTTGCCGGACATACTTCCGAGCGCTTTTGCAGGTATACTCTTAAGCGTTACCGTGTATGCCGTAGGAAGCGGGCTTATCGAAGTCCTTGTAAGCCCCATTATCGAGGCTTGTCCCTTTGAGAATAAGGAAGCGACCATGAGTCTTTTGCATTCTTTTTACTGCTGGGGTGCAGTGGGGGCTATAGTGGTATCAACGCTGTTTTTCAGATTGTTTGGCATGGACAGCTGGAAATGGCTCGCTGTTCTATGGTCGCTGGTGCCTGCATACAACATCTATAACTTTGTCACATGTCCTATTGTACCGATCGTAGAAGAAGGACAGGGAATGGGCATAAGACAGCTTGGCAGGCGGCCTCTTTTCTGGGTTTCGGTATGCCTTATGGTTTGCGCGGGAGCGTCGGAACTTTCCATGGCTCAGTGGGCATCAGCGTATGCGGAAGCGGCGCTGGGACTGTCCAAAGCACTGGGAGATCTGCTGGGCCCCTGCATGTTTGCGATAACAATGGGCATAAGCCGTGTCATATACGGAAAGTACGGCGAAAAACTCAATCTGACGGGATTTATGCTTGGATCGGGAGCTCTGTGCGTTGTATGTTATCTCATGGCATCGCTCTCGGCAAGCCCCGTTATGGGTCTCGTGGGCTGCATTTTGTGCGGGTTTTCCGTAGGGATCATGTGGCCGGGGACAATCAGCATTTCATCCCGGAAATTCCCCACCGGCGGAACAGCCATGTTTGCGCTCCTTGCCATGGCGGGTGACCTTGGCGGAAGTATCGGACCTGCGATCGTCGGGCGGGTTACACAGTACGCCGGAGACGATATCAGAGCCGGAATGGGAGTAGGCCTTATTTTTCCTGTAGTGCTCATCATAATGCTGATCATTACGAGTAAGGCATCAGCAAAATAAACTCTCTTAACTTGCCGATTTGTTCATGGTGAACCTCCTTCGCAGGGTATACGATAAAGAAAAAGGAGGTATTTTCTATGAGTAAATTTGCAAAGGGTGTTATTATAGCGTTGGTTCTTATTTATGCTCTGGCTCCCGACCTGTTTCCGGGACCCATTGATGATTCGGTGATCCTTCTTCTTGGTGCCTGCGCAGCATTCGGCCAGGAAGTACTGGAAGAACTGGAGTGCGATGACGTAGTTGAAACAGAGGTTAAAACCGGAGGTTGAATATGCCTGTGAAAGCAGTCCTGACCAGTTCCCCGGGCGGACAGATCAAAGTGGATGGTAAAAGAATCCCGACCGCACTGCAGTAACGGCGAGTCCGTCAGGTTACATGCCTGAGCGGGACTCTTCGGAGGAACCAAGCATATATTATTTGCGTTGCAGTGATTGGAATACCATCAGGGGTTTGGTACAATGAAGGCAGAAACTTCCGATCAGGGGTATATATGAGTTACATAGAAGTCAGTGATCTCAGGAAAGATTTCATAGTTAAAAAGAAGCGCGAAAAAGGAAAACTCCTTAGGGAAAAGGATACGGTCCATGCTCTTAAGGATGTTTCTTTTTCTGTGGACAAGGGCGAGCTGGTAGGGTATATCGGGCCAAACGGCGCGGGAAAATCAACTACCGTCAAGATCCTGTCGGGAATCCTCACACCGGACGGAGGCGAGGTTTCCGTGGGTGGCCTGGTTCCCTGGAAGGAGCGAAGAGAACACGTTAAGAACATAGGCGTGGTATTTGGCCAGCGAAGCCAGTTGTGGTGGGATGTGCCTATTGTTGACAGCTATAATCTTCTTAAGGACATTTACAGAATCCCGAAAGGAGATTATGAATCGAGGCTCAAGGAACTGGCCGGGATCCTGCAGCTTGAAGAACTTTTGAGAACGCCCCTGCGTCTTTTAAGTTTAGGCCAAAGAATGCGCGCGGAATTGTGCGGTTCCCTACTTCACAGGCCGGAACTTTTATTTCTTGACGAGCCGACTATCGGGCTCGATGCCGTCAGCAAGCTTGCGCTCAGAGATTTCCTTAAATGGGAGAATAATGAGTACGGCACTACCATAATGCTCACGACCCATGATATGGAGGATATTGCGGCTCTCTGTTCCAGAGTAATGGTCCTCGGACACGGACAGAAACTCTTCGACGGAAGGCTTTCAGACCTTCTTGAGAATTTTGATAAAGTACGAAACGTTCACGTAAAATTTGATGTTCCCAACCCGGAACTAAAACTTCCGGAAGGAGTGGAATGCTCTAAAACAGAGGATGGACTGTTGATCACTTATATGCCCGAGAAGCTTCCTACCGCCGGCCTTTTATCTATCCTTCAGGAGGCGGGCAAGATAAGCGAACTTACTCTTCAGCCCGAGAACACCGATCATCTTATCGCTGCCATGTACAAGGAGCTTGATCTATGAGAAGCTACTTTTCCGTATTCAAAATGCGCCTTCGCATGGAACTTCAGTATCGCGGCGCCATGATCGGAGGTATTCTCTGTCAGATGTTCTTCGGGATCGTGCTGGTGGCGCTCTACAGAGCGCTGTATGCAGGTAAACCGCAGGCTGTTCCCATTGAGAGTGTAGCCACCTATGTCTGGCTTCAGCAGGCATTTTTCAGAATGATGCTTGCCTCTGATTCAGATCTCCTTGATAAGATAAGATCGGGAGATATTTCCTATGATATGTGCAGGCCCGTAAACATGTACGGCTTTTATTATGCCCGTGTCATGGCCCAGAAGCTTATGGGAAGCGTGATGCGTGCCGTGCCCATGCTGATCATGGCCTTTCTTCTTCCAAAGGGGTGGGGAGTTAGCCTTCCTTCATCCGCCATTGGATTATTGGCAGCTTTTCCGGCTCTTTTGCTGGGACTTCTTTGCATGTGCGCCCTTGAAAACATAACCGTGGCTTTTACCATGAAAACTCTGGATCCAAGAGGCATGCAGGGCCTTCTTAACCTTTTGATGGTGACTCTTTCCGGTAACCTTTTACCGCTCACTCTTTTTCCTGACAGATGGCAAAGGATCATCACTCTTTTTCCCTATGCACAGCTTCTTGATGCACCCATCAGACTCTACACAGGAGAATATATGCCCTCGGAGGCACTGAGAGTATATGCTCTTCAAGGTTTCTGGGCACTTGCGCTGGTGGCACTTGGGATGGCGATGTGGAGGGCCAACAGAAAACGCATGATCGTACAGGGTGGTTAAAATGGATATAATACGATTATATTTTAAATCAATAGGAATGCTCCTTAGAAGTCACCTGCAGTACACCGGTTCCTTTATCATGCAGACCCTTGCCCAGCTTGTGATGGAGGGCGGGGAGATGATGGTGGTCATCCTTATCGTAGACAGGTTTAACAGTCTCAAAGGATGGTCCGGGGGAAACCTTTATTTCTTTTTCGGAATGATGTCGGTGTCCTTCTATCTTACGGAGCTTTTCGGCCGCGGGATCACGGGAGATTTTCCTTCCATGGTGAGGACCGGGCGGCTGGATACCTTTCTTGTAAGACCCAGAGGGGTTCTTACGCAGGTGCTTTGTGCGGGAACGGATCCAAGGAGAATAACCTGTATAGCGGTCGGCGTGGCTGCGCTTATCATGGGAAGCAGGATCTCAGGTGTGGTCTGGAGTCCGCTGAAAGTACTGGTTCTGGTTGAATCCATTGCCATGAGCTGTCTTTTGATGCTGGGGCTTTTCATGATCGAGGCCATATTCAGCATATTCAGCGTTAAGTCCGTGGAGCTTGTTAATGCCATTACTTACGGCGGGCGGAGTGCCTGTCAGTATCCCATAGATGTCTATCCGCTTCCTTTGCGGGCGCTGTTCACTGTGATAGCTCCTTTTGCTTTGACCTTGCATGTGCCTGCATCCTGGATACTTGATAAGCCATTGTACGGATGGCCCACTTGGACCGCGTTTGTTACTCCTCTTTCGGGGGCAGCAGTGTTTGCCATCATGACGGCGCTGTTCCACCTTGGAATGAGACATTACAGGTCAACGGGGAGTTAAATATGAATAAAACAGTTCAGATAGTTATAGTCGAAGATGATAAGGATCTGGCCAACGGGCTTTGCAAGGCGCTAAAGGACGGGGGCCGGAGCATTGTGTCCTGCGAGGATCTTCGTAGCGCAAGAGACCAGATATTCCTTACAAGCCCAACTCTTGTGATACTTGACATCAACCTTCCGGATGGAAGCGGCCTTGACCTTGTGAAGGAAATCCGCGCGAAGAACCTGCCGACATCCGTCATTCTTCTTTCTGCAAATGACACGGATTCGGATGTGGTGAAGGGGCTCGAGATGGGGGCGGACGATTATGTTACGAAACCCTTCTCCTTGAGTGTGCTAAGGGCTCGGGTAAATACGCAGTTACGGAAACGAGAAACGGAAGTCTCGGGGGATGCTATGGTGATCGATAAGTATTCTTTTGACTTCGAAAGAATGATCTTTACGGTCGACGAAACCGAGGTGAGCCTCAGTAAGATTGAGCAGCGGCTGCTTAAGATGCTTGTAAGTAACAGGGGAATCACCCTTTCAAGGGACGATCTGGTGGACAGGCTCTGGACCGACGGAGCGGAATTCGTGGACGAGAATGCCCTTTCCGTGGCGGTCAAGAGGCTTAGGGACAAGCTTGAGGCCAAGGATTACATCAAGACCGTCTACGGCCTTGGGTACATGTGGGTAAAGAACAATGAATGATTGGGTTGTGATAATAGCGGCAATCGTAGCCGTGGGAGCAGTTGGCTTCGCAGCTTACAGGGAACTACGGATAAGGAAGCTCGTTAACCGCCTGCAGGATATGCTTGAGGAGGCTACCAGAGGCGATTATAAGGAGCGGGAGTATAGCGAGAACCGAGTTTCAAAGCTTGAAAGCAAGCTGTCTGATTACCTTCAGTCTTCGGCACTTTCAGCAGCCAATGTAGCCAGGGATCGGGACAAGATCAAGACTCTCATTGCCGACATTTCCCATCAGACCAAGACACCCATAGCGAACCTTCTTCTGCATAGCGAACTTCTGAAGGAGTCTCAGCTGAATCCGGACCAGCGGGAGAGCCTTACAGCCATTGAAAATGAGGCAGAGAAGCTTAGGTTCCTTGTGGATGCACTTGTGAAACTGTCCAGGCTTGAAAACGGCATATTGGTGCTGGATCCCAAGGAGGACGACCTTTCAAGGCTCGTGAAAGAGATCGGCAATACAATGCGCCTTAAAGCCGAAGGAAAGGGGCTTTATCTGCGGGTTACGGAGGGTAGCGAGAAGGCGACCTTTGACTACAAGTGGACGCTGGAGGCTGTGAGCAACATAGTGGACAATGCCGTTAAGTACACGGAAAAGGGCGGAATCGAAGTAACATTTAAGTCTACTGAGATGTTCGCAGGGATCAGCATAAAGGATACGGGCGTCGGTATAGCGGAAGCGGATATCCCCAAGATCTTTGCACGTTTCGGACGCTTACAATCCGCAAGGGAAAAAGAAGGCGTTGGCATCGGCCTGTATCTTGCAAGGGAGATAATCACCAAAGAAGGCGGATATATCAAGGTTAAATCAAAGCAAGGCGAGGGAACGGAATTCCTGATATATCTTAAAAAATGAACCACGAACCCCGTCCCTCAGGTTCATTTTGGCCTCAAATCTGTCAAAACTGACAGAATTGAGTAAGATTTTGACATAATCTGGAAAGAATCGGATGCGATACTAAGTGTGTAGAGAAGATCTGCACACTTTTTTGTTACAGGAGAAACAGAACATGAGCATATTGGAAGCAAGAGAATTGAAGAAAGTCTACGGCGAAGGAGAGAACAGCGTACACGCCCTTGCCGGAGTTGATCTTGAGGTAAATAAAGGAGAATTCGTAGCAATAGTCGGAACATCGGGAAGCGGCAAGTCGACCTTACTTCACATGCTGGGAGGACTTGACAGACCCACATCGGGCCGGGTGCTTGTAAACGACGTGGACATTTCGAAGCTCAAAGATGACGAACTTACCATTTTCAGACGCAGAAAGATCGGATTTGTGTTCCAGGCATTTAATCTGGTGCCTGTCTTAAACGTATATGAGAATGTGATACTTCCCATGGAACTTGACGGCGAGAAGGTTGATAAGGATTACGTTGATGAGATACTTGAAACCCTGATGCTCACAGCCAAGAAGGAAGCTCTTCCAAACCAGCTTTCAGGCGGGCAGCAGCAAAGAGTTGCCATTGCGAGAGCACTTGCTTTTAGACCTGCGATCATACTTGCGGATGAGCCCACAGGTAACCTTGATTCCAAGACCGGACAGGACGTGCTTAACCTCCTTAAGATCTCGGCAGAAAAGTACTCTCAGACCATAGTAATGATCACCCACAACGACGAGATCGCCCAGATGGCGGACCGCATCATCAGGATAGAAGACGGCAGGATCGTAACTGCAGGCGAAAGGAGATAGGCCATGAAAGTCGAAAACAGAAAGAGCATTCGCCGTCTGGCCCTTCGGAGCCTGAAAGCAAATAAACGCCGTAACCTCATCGCAACAACCGCAATTATCCTTACGGCTGTTCTTTTTACTACATTGTTCACGATCCTCATGTCCATCAATGCGTCCTACGAAACCAGTGTAATGCGCGAGCTGGGCGGAAGTGAGCATGGAACGTTCAAATCCGTAACGGACGCTGACATTGAGGTTCTCTCAGCTGACAAGCGCATTAAGGACTGGGGAATCCGCACAGTTATAGGCATGAATACCACGTCCTTATTCAAGAAACGTTCCGCCGAGATCAGCTATATGGACGATAATATCACCAAGTGGTCATTTATCAAGCTAAAAGAAGGCCATCTTCCCAAGGCGGAAAACGAAGTGATCATGGATACGGAAGCCCTGGCAATCCTGGGGGTGGAGCCTGTGATCGGGGCTGAGGTTACGATTCCTTTTTCACTTAACTGCTCTATTGATGATGGGGCAGATTATACCGACACTTTCGTGCTCGCAGGATACTGGGAGTATGACCGGATGTGTCCTGCTCATTTCATAAATGTGTCAAAAGAATACGCGGACAAATTAGAAAAGGTCATTAACGAAAGAGGTTTAGGTCCCGTGAGGACAGACATGAGCGTGATGCTCAGATCTTCCCTGAATATTGATTATACCATGGCAACTATCGCGGTAGAGGCCGGATATGACATTGAAAACGCCAATGCCGAAAACTTCCTTGATTACGGTGCTAACCCCGCATACCGCTCTATCAACATGTCGGAAGGAGTGAGCGCGGAAACTATAGCGGCTATTCTTGCTTTTTCGGTTCTCATCGCGTTCACCGGTTATCTGATCATCTACAACGTGTTCCAGATCTCAGTGGCGGGGGATATTAAGTTCTACGGGCTCCTTAAGACGATCGGAGTAACATCGAGGCAGCTTAAAAGGATAATCAGGATCCAGGCGTTGGTCCTCTGCGTGACGGGTATCCCTGCAGGACTGTTGATAGGTTACGGACTCGGCGCGGGACTTACGGGGCTGGTGCTTGAGCACAGTAACATTTCAGGGGCATCCCTTACCATCAGCACATCTCCTGTGATCTTCCTTGCGGCAGCAGTATTTGAGCTTGTGACTGTACTTTTTTCTACTTCCAAGCCCGGGCGCATGGCTGCAGCAGTGTCACCTGTGGAAGCACTTAGATACACTGAAGGAGCAGGACTTAAAAGAAAGAGCCGCGCGACCAAGGGAGCGAAGGTTCGAAGCATGGCTTTTGCAAATATGGGTCGCAACAAAAAGAAAACTGTGCTGGTATTCGTATCCCTTGCTTTGGCAATCGTGCTCTTAAACAGTGTATTCCTGTTCGTTGGGGGATTTGATAGCGAGAAATGGCTTGATGCCACCGTTACCTGCGATTTCGTGGTGGGGAAGTTCGATTATTTTAAGTTTAACGGCGCTTTCTTTAAGGAGAGGGGCCTTGCAGAAGAAGATATAGCTTATATCAAGGACCACACCAGGGCAAAGAACGCAGGAATCGGCTACGACATCGGCTGCTACGTGAACATGGTGGTGGACGAAAAGACATTTAATGACTTTATGGACCGAAACGTGGGAAATGAGATGATCAACCGTGGTGAGAACGGCGAGTATTTTGAGTTTGCCGTATCGGAAGCCATGGATGAGGCATTGATCGATAAACTCACGGTATACGAAGGTGACGCGAAACTCTTGAATTCTGCGAGCGGGCGATATGTTGCTTTCATAGCGCATGCGGACGAATTTGGCAACGTGATGACAGACGAGGACGCGCCAAAGGTGGGAGATAAGGTTAAGATTTCTTTTGCACGGGATATAAAAGAAGGCTTGGGCGACTACGTGTTCGCGGACATGGAAGAATACGAGTACACCGTGGCAGCCTACGTGGAAGTTCCCACCCCCATCGGGCCCAGAAGAGCTTCGAGAGGCGTAAACATGATATTCGGAGCAGAGTCACTGAGTAAGGACCTGGGAGACCTGATGGTTCCCATGATCTACGCCTTTGATGCGGCAGACCCCGAGGCAGAAGCGGAGGCCGAGGCCTTCCTGGCAGGTTACAGCGAAGACCCGGGCTCAGAGTACATGTATGAAAGCAAGGCTGTAAAGCGCCACGAATTCGATGATTTCAGGAACATGTTCCTGGTACTTGGAGGAGTTCTCTGTGGTATCGTAGGCGTAGTGGGAGTGCTTAACTACTTTAACGCCGTCCTTGCGGGAATCCTGGCGCGTAAGAACGAGATCGCAGTACTCCAGGCCATCGGCATGACCGGCAGGCAGGTAAAAGAAATGCTCATGACAGAGGGCATCATATATTCCGTTGGTTCGGGATTGATCGCGCTTGTACTTTCCCTTGCTTTTATCCCTGTATTTAACAGCGCCGCAACCAATGTGTTCTGGTTCTATTCAAAGCACTTTACCATTGCTCCGGTGCTTACAGTGCTGCCGGTAATGGCTTCGCTTGGCATACTGATCCCCCTCATGTCCTACGGCAGATTCGCAAAAGCGAGTATTGTGGAGAGGATTAGGGAGATAGGGACGTGAGATTAATTACATATAGGTCATACTTTTCTCTCAAAAGGATTCCTGTTTACCGTGTAAACGGAGGAGCAGGGATCTTTTTTTGCATTAAAGTTTTGGGAGTGTACGGTGTTAAAAAGAAAACAAAACTCAGGCAAAAGAACCCCAGGCAGCGCATAATGTGGTAGAATAGTGATGTAACCAATTCGACACGGAGGCGCGATTATGTCACGGGGATCCAATCAGAAGTTCAAGTTCACCTATCTTATGCGCATAATGCTTGAAAAGACCGACGATGAGCACGCTCTTACCCTTAACCAGATCCTTGAAGAGCTGGAAAAGTACGATGTGACGGCGGAAAGAAAGAGCATTTACACCGATTTTCAGGACATGACCGACAAGTTCGGCATCGAGATAATCAAGGAGCAGATCGGGCGCGAAACTTATTATCACGTGGGTGCCCGCGAATTTGAACTTGCGGAAGTGAAACTCCTGATCGACGCCATCCAGTCCTCCAAGTTCATTACCAGGGCCAAATCCCGGGACCTTATCAACAAGGTTAAGAGCTTCGTGAGCGACTATCAGGCGGGGCAGCTTCAGCGCCAGATCTTTATAAACGACCGTGTCAAGACCATGAACGAAAGCGTCTACTACAATGTGGACGACATTCACGCCGCTATTAATAATAATGTAAAGATCCGTTTCATGTATTACAAATGGGACATCGAAAAGAAACTGGTCCCCAAGCACGAAGATCAGTGGATAACCGTGAGTCCCTGGGCCCTTGTGTGGGATGACGAGAATTACTACATGGTGGCCTACGATGAGGCTGACAACAAGATAAAGCATTACCGTGTTGACAAGATGATGAAGATCGCCTTAACCGAGGAAAAGCGCGCAGGCAAGGATCTTTTCAAGAATTTTGACATGGCGAAGTACTCTAAATCAACCTTTGGCATGTACGGCGGCCGAGAGTGCCTCGTAAAATTCCGTATTGCAAACAGCATGTGCGGGGTGTTTATTGACAGGTTCGGAAAGGACATTACATTCTTCCCCGTGGATGATGAGCATAGCGAATTCAGTGTAAATGTTAACGTAAGTCCTCAGTTTTTCGGCTGGATATTCGGACTGGGCCCCGAAGTAAAGATTGTGGGACCGGCCGATGTTGTAAAGGAACTTAAGACTTATGCCGTGAACTTTCTCGATAATATGTAAAAGAAAACCCGTCCGGATTTTTCCGGGCGGGTTCTTAGTGACATGATCACTAAAATTTTTTTTGCCCGTATAGCAGAGCGGTGACACTGATAACAGTCACGGGTTATCAATGTCAACTCTTCCTTACGCCCAGGGCAATGAGTGAATCCTTGTCCAACGCAGGACTGTAAAGATATCCTTGGTACAGGAGACATCCGATATTTTCAAGAGCTTCTTTTTGTTCAACTGTCTCCACAAATTCCGCCAGGACCTTGAAATTCAAGGATTTCGACAGATATACGATAGAGTTGATTATTTCCCTGGTACGGTCGTTACTCAGTATGGACTTTACAAGATTACCGTCAAGCTTAACAAGATCGAACTGATTGTGCTGCAGGTACTGTAATGATGTATGGCCCATGCTGAAATCGTCCAGGGCAAAGGTATATCCGAAGGAGCGGATCTTTTTGATCAGTGCTCCGGTTTCTTCAGTATTCACAAGTTCTGTTTCTTCTGTTATCTCAACACAGACATTTCCTTCTTTAAGATCATATTTCTTTGCAAGCGACTCAAGGAAAGGCACGAAATTCTCATCAAAGAGTGTGGTGACTGTTGTGTTTACGCTTAACTTGAACCCGTCGCCGTAACATTTCCTGAAGCTTGCGGAATCCTTGATGGACTTTTCGATTATATAGGTTTCGAGTTTATACAGGTTCCCGCTTTCTTTTGCCAGGTGTACAACAAGCGGCGGATAAAGAAAGCCGTATCGTTTGTGGTTCCAGCGAAGCAGTGCCTCTGCTCCTATACATTGGCCCGTGTTGTCAAACTGGGGCTGATATTTCATCAGAAGCGGGCTGTCGGCATGTTTTGCGGAATCGTAATCATCAAGGGTCGAGGATTCAATCGATACCTCCAGGTCGCTTGCTAAGAGTTTGGCAAGCTTACCTACATTTCCTTCTAGCTCTGTAAGGACAACCTCCTCTGTGGTTTCTTCTGCTTTCTTTAAGATTTCCACCAGTTCGTTCATGGCAAGAGATGTTTCGTCAAGGGCTTTCTTTTCGTAAAGTACCACGAAAGGCGCATAGCAGGCCACGGAGATTGAAAGGTTGATAAGCTGAACTACGATACCCGCATAAGAACCGGTTGCCAGGTATCCGCTGATGAAGGCAGGCATGGTCCATATGACCTCGGTAGAAACCTGAGGAAGGAAACCTGCCAGTGTAAGTAAGTAAGCGTTTGTATAGCAAAGTATCGGAGCCAGAACAAAGGGAATGACTAACAGGGGATTATAGATGACCGGAAGACCGAACACCATCAGTTCACCAATGTTAAAAACTCCCGGGAAGAAAGCCATGTGGGACAATTTCCGGGTAGAGCTTCTTTTGGCAAAAAAGATAAGCGCGATAAGGAGCCCCAGAGTACATCCGGTGCCGCCAATGTTTACAAAAGTATCGATGAAACTCTTGGATACGATCTCACCGGGGATGATCGATACGAACATATCCTCGGCAACCTGATTTAATACGTTATTTCCGTGTATTCCAAAGCACCACATTACGCCTATCAGGAAAATGAACAGAAGTCCGCTGAAGTAAGACCTGTGCATCTTTAAGAACAGGGCATCGAATGCTTTCATGAAAAGATGCTGAACGCTCTGTACGCTAAAGATAACAGTGATAAGGCAATTAATCAGGACAAAGCAAAGTATCACGGAAATCAAAGGAAGGATCATGTGGAGGACAGCGTTAAATACAGAGTCGGCACCGTCCACCAGTACCATCTTCTGGGTTTTGAATAAATCCAGGAATTTACGGAAAAGCTTGGTGCCGATGATACCTGCTAAAAGCGCACTGAAAACACCCTGACCGGAAAGAAGTGAAAAATCGCGATCGCTTACAAAGAAGCCCACCAATATCAAAAAACCCGCAATACACCCAAGGAGGCTTCCGAATCTGTATGCAAGGCGCATACCTTCTTCTGTCTGATTGATATAGCACTGGTTAAGGGATATTGTGAGGTATACAGCTAATATCCCCACGGTGGTTAACTGTATGAGATTGATGAGGTCACGTAATACACCACCCAGGAAAGTATTCAGAAAATCCTGATAAGCCTGTATGGGGATACCATTTAAAAGAACAGTGATGCTTCCGATGAACAGTATCGGTATGACCATGGCAAGACCGGTCTTTATGGTATCGGCAATGGTTTTTAGGTCCTTGAAAATTTGAGTTTTCATAGTGCCTCCTCAAGAAGAATTGTATATTCATTATAAGAATTTGACCTAAATTTTGCAATTATTATGCCGGGATAACCGCAAATAAATCGCGAGGCGCATGAATGCATCCGAGAGAGCAATATTTGAAGGAGTTAATTTCAAAGAAGGATAACGGACGTATTAAGATAATTACGGGACTCAAATAACTGTTAAAAGTATAATCTGATTGGCGGGGAGACTCCCCGCCGCTTTTTATTTGTGATAAAATACCAATGTGATGCAAAGATAACACAAAATTTGTGCTATAATCAGCTATAGTTCTATATAATGCACGATTACAGGGGGTTACAGTGGGAAATGGGTAAATTGGTTTATGAAACAAGCCTGCCTGACCGGGTTTTGATCGACAGGAAGGAAGCAAAAGAAGACGCAGGGGTATATACGGTTAATTCTGTAAGCGTTTCTCTTGTAAAGAGCCGTGGCGGAATGAACATCGAGATTGAATCGCCTAAGGCACCTGTGCGGGAAGTGGTCCTTGTCTGGAATAAGAAGATCATCGGAGCCGGGCGCACTTTCTTTGACGCATGGGAACGGGGATACGGTGAGTTTTTCTTTTCCGGGGCAAAAGAAATTAAAGTCATGCCCTGGTATTTTGTCAGAAAGACGGGAAATGGGTGTCTTCTGTACGGTGTTAAAACGGGGCCTGCTTCCATGTGTTCATGGGAAATAAAGGCCGGAGACGTTCTTTTGCATGTGGATGTTCGAAACGGAGACTGCGGCGTAGAACTTGGAGACCGGCGGCTGCGCGCGGCTTCGGTGGTCATGTGTGAGTCGAAAGCGAAAGGGAGCAAGGAAGTCTTTGATGCCGTTCATGAGTTTTTGTGCGGACTCTGCGACAGTAACATCTATGACGGCAAGCCTGTTTACGGGGCCAACAACTGGTACTACGCCTACGGAAAGAGCAGTCGTGACGAGGTCCTTGCGGATGCCGCATACCTTGCAAAGATGACGGAAGGACTTGATAACCGGCCCTTTATGGTGATAGATGACGGCTGGCAGCAGGATCACTCCGATGATTATAACGGCGGCCCCTGGCGTAAATGTAACAGGGACTACGGTGATATGGCGGAGATCGCCGAAGGAATGAAGGAATTAAAGGTTCGTCCCGGAATCTGGTTAAGACCTCTTTGCGACAAGTCAAAGGACATTCCCAAGGCATGGCGCCTTAAGCGTCACACCGAAACTCTGGACATTTCCGTGCCGGAAGTCCTTTCCCACATCGCAGAGGATATCCGCATTATACGGGATTGGGGCTACGAACTTATCAAATACGATTTTTCCACCTGGGACATTTTCGGACGCTGGGGCGCTCACATGGGAAGGTGCTTAACCGACGGTACCGGCTGGTCCTTTAAGGATCGCTCCAGGACCACGGCGGAGCTTATTAAGGAGCTTTACCGCGTGATCTACGAGAATGCCGGCGGCATGATGATAATCGGCTGCAACTGCATAGGACATCTGGGAGCAGGTTTCTTTCAGATAAACAGGACCGGAGATGATACCAGCGGTAGGGAATGGGAAAGAACACGTAAGTACGGCGTGAACACTCTTGCCTTCAGAATGCCCATGCACGGAGCTTTCTTTGCAGCGGACGCGGATTGTGTTGGCATAACCGAGAGCATCGACTGGCAAAAGAATCGTCAGTGGATGGAGATCCTTTCTCTGAGCGGGACTCCTTTCTTTGTATCGGTGCGCCCCGGAACCTTAAATAAGGAGCAGGAAGCAGAGCTTAAGAAAGCCTACAGGATCGCTTCGACCAATACCGAGGTCGCCATTCCCATTGACTGGGACAGTACCAAAACGCCGGAAACCTGGATGACGGTGGAAGGCGAAAAGCACTATACATGGTAGATTCGGGCATTTGATATATAGGGTCATTGATTCATGAAGACAAAGATGCGTTGACTTAAGGGGTCAAAGGGAGATTATTTTGAAGATCAGTTTACTTTTTCCAAATCACGATCTTAAATTTGTAAAGCTTGGCGAAGAGAGCCTGCACGACATCGGGATGGACTCTGTCATCAACCGCCTTACAAAGAAAGAAAGCGAGCAGACTTACATTCGAAATGTCATGAGCATGATCACGGACGATGTGGCAAATGCCGTGTATCGCTGCGACATTTTTGACGATATTTACAGGAATCCCGGCATGCGGACCAAACTGCTTG
>JAILHY010000143.1 GCA_024695575.1 Lachnospiraceae bacterium | reverse complement strand
TCATTATCTGGGGAATGGAAGGTCTCCTTGCGCTCTTGGGTGCATCAAAGAAAAATTCATCAAATAAACTGGGCATAAACATAATCAATACCTCCTTATATATTAATGT
The DNA here is from genome assembly GCA_024695575.1 of Lachnospiraceae bacterium. Taxonomy (GTDB): domain Bacteria; phylum Bacillota; class Clostridia; order Lachnospirales; family Lachnospiraceae; genus UBA1258. The sequence continues at coordinate 48,608 of JAILHY010000143.1, read as the reverse complement.
GTGGTTAGTAATGTTGTTTATCAGGTATTCTTCTGATGATTTTGTTATACACCTGTTGTTAGCACTCGTCAAGGGTGAGTGCTAACAAAAATTCTAAAAGATTTGTTAACTGGTTTATAGTTTGTTTATTATATGATAAATTGACAGATAGAAGAGGGGTACAGTATGTCTGATATCAAAGAAGCATCACAGAATTCAGCTGACATCAGCGATCTTGCCGCTCACGGCCGTGCAATGGGAATATTCAGAAGTGTTGCAATGGTTGTGGGTTTTGTACTGTGGTTTCTGACCATAGTGCTGGTGGCTGTTTTCGTGCCGTATGAGAACAATCGAATTTCTTTTAACACAGTAGGATTGTGGTCAGTAATTGCAATGACCGCAACTCTTTGCATGAACTTTTATATGACGGTTCAGTCCAAGAAATTCAGCGAGCATTTCCAGAAAAGCGGGAAGATGCTTGAGCGCTCCAGCAGCAATCAGGTTAATATAATCAAGTCTCTTTGTTCCAATTTTACGGCAGCTTATTACATCGACCTTGTGACAGGAGACATCGATTTTCTTTCTCTTACGGACCGTATCGTGCACTACATGGGCAAGGAGTATTCCGAGAAGCATTCCTACGAGTGGTATGTTCAGTCTTACTGCGACAGGATTGTTGATCCTACCTACAAGGATGAGTTTATCCGCGAGTTATCCAGAGAGAATCTCAAAGACAAGCTTTCCACCAGAGATTACTACACCTATATTTATATCGGTGACAAGAACGGCCGTCCCAATTACTTTGAGATGAAGGTTACCAAGTGCGACGGTTCCAACACCAAGCTCATTGTTGGTTTTGCGGACGTTGATGCCGAGGTCAGGGAAAAGAAAGACAGCACTGCAGCCTACAAGACCGCTCTCAAGCAGGCCGAAAAAGCAAATAATACCAAGAACATATTCCTTTCCAATGTTTCAAAGGAACTCCTTACGCCCTTAAATGAGATTTCCGGAAACGCCAGCATGGTTGCGGCCGAAGCGGAGGCCATACCGGGGCTTAAAGAAAACGCTGAGCGCATTGTAAGCTCCGCGGAAAGAATGTCCTTCCTTATCAACGACATAGTTGATATCAGTGCCATCGAGAGTCAGGATGTGGAGTTTTACGACGCTCCCATGAATTTAAAAGAAGTGGTTGAGGAAGCGGTTGAAGCCAATTCCGCACAGGCTGAGGCGCGTAACATTGCGGTAGCCGTTGTCAATGACATAACCCACACGGATGTGATCGGCGACAGAGCCCGTTTTTATTCAATCATCAAGAGACTGCTTGATTATTCCATTGATTTCTCTGACAAGGGAAGTTCACTTCTTGTTGAGGCCAAAGAAGTGGGAACGTTAAACGGCAAGGCTCATTTCGAGGTTTCCATAGCAGGTGACAGCCTCTCGGTGGATGAAAGCAGCATTTCCGAGGTTTACGATACTTTCTTTAACGAAGCCGAAAGCGACGGCGGGCATATAAGTGCAACGGGAACGGGCTTCTTAATCAGTAAGTGCATCCTTGAACTTATGAAGGGACGCCTTGATATCAAGGGTCAGGGATCCGGCGGGACCAGGCTCGTTATCACCATTAATTTTAAACTTGATGATGATGCAAATAAGTACTTGACTTAATTATTTCTCTGTGATAACATACTTTTCGTGCCGACAAAGAACGGCATGAAATGTGCGCATAGCTCAGCTGGATAGAGCGTCTGGCTACGGACCAGAAGGTCGAGGGTTCGAATCCTTTTGCGCACGCTTCATATAACAGAAAAGCCCCGGTCGTTTTAGATCGAGGCTTTTTCTGTTATAGGAGCATACGCGTAGGATCGAACCCTGAGGGTTCGGTCTATTCCCAAAATTGTTAATTCACAGCCATGTTTTTTGGTATATAATGATGATGTTGCGGAATCTATACATATGACATTCATTGGGGGAACGGTTAATGCTTGCCAAGCGTATGCTTTTTATAGCGGAAAAAGAATCCTTTATAACTCGCGTTCTTGTGAAAAAGGTGCAGGACGCGGGAGTGGAATGCGTCTTCATAAAGGATACGGTTGATGATATCAATTCACACTGGAAAGACGCGCCGCTTTTGACACTTTACATGGAAGAGGGTACAAGGCCCAGAGAAGACGTTCTGCATTTTCTCTTGGATAATATCGAGGAAAAGGACGCCAAGCTTATAATAGTAGGGGAACAGTCGGATATAAACTATGTCTGCGATCATATCCCCGGACAGTTTATTTATGCGTCATTCCCGCGCCCTGTCGACAACACCGAGTTTTCATCAACGCTCAAGGACTATTACAGCAAGATGGAATCCGGCGATTTCAAAAAGAGCATTCTAATTGTGGACGACGATCCGCAGTATCTTAATATAGTCAGACAATGGCTGATGGGCTCCTACAAGGTTTCCCTTGCAAGCTCGGGGCTCCAGGCCATTAAGTTCCTTGGCAAAAACAAGGTTGATCTGATTCTTCTTGACCACGAAATGCCGGTAACTTCCGGTCCTCAGGTCCTTGAAATGCTAAGGAGTGATTCCGAAACAAGCTCCATCCCCGTCATGTTCTTAACGGGTAAGAGTGACAAAGAAAGCGTTATGGCCGTGGTTGCGTTGCATCCCGAAGGTTACTTCCTCAAAAGTATCCAGAAAGACGATCTTTTGGAGGAGTTAAAGAAATTTTTCATCCTTCAGAATGCTAAGTGACGGAAAACAGGAGACAGCACATGAGCCGTAAGTATCCACATCCGAGAGGCAGATTTATCCATCCTGCGGTTATTCTGCTGGTGGTTATTTCAATCCTTCTCAATATTCTGTTGTCCACGATCGTAAGGGCAACGGCACTCCCCTTTTACATCGATACGGTCGGGATCATAGTCGCAACGGCACTTGGCGGCACGGTCCCCGGTATTATTACGGCCTTTGTTACCAACGCCGTCAATTTCTTCATGGACGGAGAGTCCATTTTCTATGCTTCTTTAAACATGCTGATAGCAATTCTTTCAGCTGCCTATTTCGGCGAGTATTCTTCTTTCAGGAAAAAGAAAAAGCAAATGCAGGGGAAGACCCGGTCGGAGGACGACGGGGAACGAAATCCTGCGGGCCTTTTGGTGTTTACGCTTCTCCTTGCGCTCATCGGAGGCGGGCTGGGCGGAGCCATAACCTGGTACCTTTACGAAACTCCTTCCGATGCGCCGATGATCATCAGAATGTCTGCCTGGCTTTCACAGCACATCGGACTCAGCGTCTTTGGCTGCCATATGGTTTCAACCTTTGTGGCGGATTTCCTTGACAAGGCACTTTCTGTACTGGTTTCTCTGCTTATCATTTATATCCTGCCTGACAAGATAAAGAAACTCGTAAAGCTTTCCTCCTGGTGCCAGAAGCCCATGACACCGGATGAGCAGGTCAGGGCCGAAAGAAAGGTCAAGGGAAAGTTTTCCATCGGCCTTCGTATAAACATAATTCTGGTACTCTCAACACTGCTTATGACGGTAGTATGTCTTGCGTTTAACGTAATCAGTTTCCGTGAAAACACCATCGAGACTCTTTCTTCATCCGCAGCTCAGACGGCTTTCCTTGCATCAAAGGAGATCGATCCTTCCAAGGTCGACGTATACCTTCAGATGGGTAGTTCGGCTCCCGGCTACATGGAAACCAAGGCAAGACTCACCGACATCAAAGAAAGCTCATCAAATATAGCCTTTCTCTATGTATACAAGATAGCGCGTGACGGCTGTCACGTGGTGTTTGACCTTGATGCAACATTAAGTGACGGAAGCTTTGTTCCCGGAGATCCGCCCGGAATGCTGGTGCGCTTCGAGCAGGCATCCATTTCTTTCCTTGAGGAACTTTTGGCGGGAGAAAGAATCCCTACGGTAGAGATGGAGGATGAGTACGGAAGCTTTATAGCCTCTTACTGTCCCATATATGACCAGAGCGGAAACTGTGTATGCTACGCGGTATCCAATATAGAGTACGGTCTTGTAAGGTACCCCCTTGACCGGTATTTCGGAAGGGTTGTGCTCCTGTTTTCGGGCTTTTTGATCCTCATCGTGGCAGTCAGTATCCTTACTACCAGATATCACATTGTTATGCCTATAACCAGCATGACTTATTATGCCAACGAGCTGGTGGATTCAAGGGGCGGTGCCAACGAGGAAAGCTACGAGCGAATCGAGGAACTTGACATTCGTACCGGGGACGAGATCGAGCAGCTTTACAGGGCTCTTTGCAATCTTACGGGTGATACGGTTCATCAGCTTAACGATAACAAAAACAAGACTGAAGCCATTTCCAAAATGCAGAGCGTGTTGCTTATGACAATGGCGGACATGGTGGAAAGCAGAGACTCGGATACGGGTGCTCACGTCCTTAAGACTGCGGCCTACGTGCGCATTATCCTCCAGGGCCTTAAAAAGAACGGTTACTACGCCGAGAAGATATCAGACAAATACATCCGGGACGTTGAAATGAGCGCGCCACTACACGATGTGGGCAAGATAAACATCCCCGATGCCATCTTAAATAAACCCGGCAAGCTTAGCCCTGAGGAATACGAGATCATGAAAAGCCACACCACCTCAGGTAAAAGAATCCTCGAAAACGCCATCAGTTCGATGGAAGGCGATAATTACCTGAAGGAAGCCAGGAACATGGCGGCCTACCACCACGAAAGATGGGACGGTAAGGGCTATCCTGAGGGGCTTCACGGCGAAGTCATTCCACTTTCTGCAAGAGTCATGGCGGTTGCCGATGTATTTGATGCGCTTTCTTCTTCACGAGTTTACAAATCTGCCCTTCCCTTTGATGAAGCGGTAAGGATAATCAGTGAAGGATCAGGAACACAGTTCGATCCCCTCTGTGTCGAGGTTTTCGTTGAATCTGCGGCCGAGGTTAAGAAGGTACTTAATAAATATCAGGAGATATGATGAAAAGAAACCTTGTTAATGTCTTCGTCTTTCTTTTGGCGGCGTTTCTCATGTGTACGGGAACGACCGCTGCAGCTGACGGGGCAGAAACAATTGAAGAGCAGAGCATAAATTATGCTTCGGGAGGAGGTTACGCGGCTAGTTACCAGCTTCCGGGAGTTTATTTCCTGCCGGTTTTGTACGATGCGTCCAACGGACTGCCTACATCCGAGGCAAACTGCATCCTCTGCACCAGTGACGGCTATATCTGGATCGGCGGCTACAGCGGTATCGTAAAGTACGACGGAGTGCGTTTCGAGCGTCTTCCGGTTACGGACGGCCTTACAAGCGGCAGAGGGCTTTTTGAAGACAGTCGCGGCAGGGTCTGGGTTGCCACCAATGACAGCGGAGTCGTGGTGATAGACGGGCTTGACAGGACCAGATTCACCAAGGCCGACGGGCTTTCCTCCAACTCCATACGTACCTTTGCAGAGGATGCAAAAGGAAACGTATATATTGGCTCCACCGCCGGAGTCTCCTATGTCGATCCGGACATGAAGCTTCATCTCATTGAGGATGAAAGGATCGACAATGCCAGGATATTAAGACTTGTAAGTGATGTGGCAGGAAATGTTTACGGAAATACGGGAAACGGACAGGTCTTTTCAATCTCTGAAAAAGGAATTGAAAAGTACTATACAAGCGAGGACCTTTTCATAGGTCAGGTCACTACCATACTGGCTGACCCAAAGGCTCCTGAAACTCTGTATTTCGGAACCAGCAGCAATCGCATTTATCACGGAAGAGTCGGTGAGACTGCGGGTGTAATGGACCGCATTGATACAGGGGATGCCGAGAACATACACTGGCTTCATTATGCCTGCGACCGCCTGTGGGTAACAACCGTCAAGGTTGCGGGATATGTGGATGAAAACAATGATTTCATTCCTTTTACCAGTGTTCCGATCAAAGATTCCTACGAAATGATGACTTCGGATTATCAGGGAAATATGTGGTTTGCTTCCTCAAGATACGGAGTTATGAAGCTTGTTTCCAATAATTTCCTTGATATAACGGGAGCGGCAGGCATAGATCCCGAGGTAACCAATACCACCTGCAAAGTGGGAGCCAATCTTTATATAGGAACGGATGACGGCCTTAGGATAGTAGACAGGGATTATCACGAGATAGAGAACAAGTTTACCGAATATTTCAAGGGTTCGAGGATAAGATCCATCATTCACGACAGGATAGGTAACACCTGGTTTTCAACCTTCACAGGTGGACACGGCCTGGTGTGGCTGGATCGTGCCGGTAAGCTTACTGACATAAACGTTTATCAGGGTATGCCCACCAATGAGATAAGATGCGCCTATGAAATGAAAGACGGCAGAATCGTGGTGGGGACCAACAAGGGTGTAGCCGTGGTGACGGAAGGCAAGGTCGGCAGGATATACAATTCCTCTGACGGCCTCAGTAATATGGTCATCCTCACTATATGCGAGGGCGATGACGGAGAGATCATAGCGGGAAGTGACGGCGACGGGCTTTATATCATAAAGAACGGCAAGGTCACCCACTTAAGCACGGAAGACGGTCTCGGAAGCGATGTTATCATGCGCGTTAAGAGGGACGAAAAGCACGGAGTTATCTGGGTCATTACCTCAAGCTCTGTGGATTACATTCGTAACGGCAAGATAGAAAACGTTTCGTCTTTCCCTTACAACAATAACTTTGACGTGGTGGTCAACGAAAATGATGACCTTTGGTTCCTTTCATCCATGGGTATTTACGTTGTGAACGGTACATCCGCCATACATGATGATATCAAGTCATACAAGCTTTACGATACTGCCGGCGGACTTACAAGTGTTCCCATCAGTCATTGCTACAGCGGACTTGATGATGCCGGTAATCTCTATATTGCGGGGCAGACCGGAGTTTCAGTCGTAAACATCAATAATTTTAAGAATTTCTCCAACGTTCCCAAGGTTGGAGTGCGAAGCATAACCTACGACGGCGAAGAGATTCTTCCGGACCATACCGGAACCTACAGGATTCCGGAAGGTACGGGGCGTATCCAGATAGTTCCGGCGGTACTTGATTATACCGTATCCGATCCCTTTGTAAGCATGCATCTGGAAGGCCTCGATCAGGACGGAATTACTGCCAACCAGAGTAAAATGACCGCCCTTGAATATACACGCCTTAATTACGGAAATTATGTCCTCCACATCGAAGTGAAGGATGCCCGCAACAGAAACGTTATAACGGGCCGAAAGTACACCATAGTCAAGATACCCGGTTTCATTGAGAGACAGTCGGTGCAGGTTATCGGAATACTGTTTCTTATTGCTGCCATCGGAATAGCTGTCTGGCGTATCCTTACCGGTACCGTCATCAAGAAACAGTACGTTCAGATACAGGAAGCAAGGGACGAAGCGGAGAGAGCCAATTCCGCCAAGTCAAGGTTCCTTGCCAATATGAGCCACGAGATCCGTACCCCCATCAATACCATAATGGGTATGGACGAAATGATATTAAGAGAAGACACAAAGACAGCATCCAGGGAGTATTACGGCCCTGTTACGGGTTATGCGAGAAACATCAAATACGCATCGGAGTCGCTCCTTAACCTGATTAACGACCTCCTGGACATTTCCAAGATCGAATCCGGCAAGATGCACCTTGTGGAGCAGGAATATGATACGGTCGAGCTTTTGCGAGGCCTTACCACCATGATAAGGGGCCGTGCCGACGACAGAAAGCTTTACTTTGACCTTGAGATCGATGAGACCCTTCCCAGGCGTCTTTACGGCGACGGAGGCAAAATAAAGCAGATCGTTTTAAATCTTCTTACAAACGCGGTCAAGTATACGGATGAAGGCGGATTCACGCTGAGTATCAGAGTTATCGAGAGAACCGAAGCGGGAGTTTCCCTGCAGATATCCGTTAAGGATACCGGTATCGGTGTTAAGAAGGAAGACCTCGACAAGCTCTTCTCCGCCTACGAGAGACTTGATGAAGTAAAGAACTCCAATATTCAGGGTACAGGTCTCGGACTAGATATTTCAAAGCAGTTTGCCGAGCTCATGGGCGGAAAACTCTGGTGTGAGAGCGTTTACGGCGAAGGAAGCGAATTTATTTTTACTCTTAAGCAAAAGATCGTTGATTCCGCCGGAATAGGCGTATTTATCGAAGAAAGCCCCGAAGGCGGAAAGAGCGGATACAAGCCTTCTTTCATTGCGCCGGATGCTGACATACTGGTTGTTGACGATACTCCCATGAACTTAAATGTCATCAAGGGACTCCTAAAGCCTACCAAGGTATTCGTTACCACCGCGGGAAGCGGCGAAGAGTGTCTTGCAAAGATCGCATCCAACGATTTCAATGTTGTTCTTCTTGACCATATGATGCCCGGAATGGACGGGCTTGAGACTCTTGAAAAGATTCGTGAGACTCACCCGGATCTTCCCGTATATGCCCTTACTGCCAACGCTACGTCAGGCGGCGAGGAGTTCTACGTATCCAAGGGCTTTAACGGTTACCTTACTAAGCCCATTGATATCGTGGCGGTTGAACATGCCATAATGCGTCATCTTCCCGAAAAGATGATGTCCAAGCCTACGGAGGAGGATGTGGTCGAGGAAGACAACACCCTTACCGAGGACCTTGAATGGGTGAAGGAAGCAGAGGGAATATCTGCGGAGGACGGTATCAAAAACTCCGGCGGTGCTTCCCAGTATGCCTTTACTCTTAAGCTCTTTTACGATAATATCGACGACAATTCCGCGGTTATTGAGAAAGCCTATGCGGACGGTGACCTTAAGCTTGCTACCGTCAAGGTTCATGCCCTTAAGAGTTCCGCAAGGATCATAGGTGCCCTTAAGCTTTCCGAAGCCTGCCAGGCCCTTGAGAATGCGGGCAATGCCGGAGATATGGAATATATTGAGGCTAACAGGGATAAGGTCCTTTCGGACTATCGTGCATTCAAGGATATTCTTAAGCGTGTGGACGTGGAAGAAGAAACCGAATTCTTTAAGCCCGATATCTCACCTTCGGATCTTAAAGATGCATATTCGGCTCTTAAGGACGTTATTCCCCAGATGGATTTTGATTCTGTTGAGATGATCCTTATGCAGCTTCATGATTTCAAACTCCAGCCTCGTGACGAACAGATCATATCAGAGATCGAAACGGCATTTAAGAATGTTGACTGGGATAAGATGGAAGAGGTAATCGGCAATGTTTGAGTTATTACAGGCATACCAACTGAATATAATGCTCGCTCTTTCCAGCATCTGTGCAGTGGTGGGTATCTTTTCGCTTATTACAAAATCTCTTCCCCGTAAAAGAAAGCTTGCCATTGCGGATATGGAATTCTCCGCCGCGATCCTTCTTTACAACGACAGACTGGCATACATGTTCCACGGAGATATAAGCAACAAGGGCTACTGGCTTGTCCGGATATCCAACTTCCTTGTGTTCTTTATGACCATTTCCGTGCTGCATGCTTTTAACCTGTATCTCAGTGACCTTTGTCGGAATGAGATAGGCCTCTCCAAGCCTCCCGTGAGACTTAAGATAGTTGAAGTGATAGTCGGCATAGGCTGGGCCCTTGTCATCATTTCTCAGTTTACGGGCATCTATTATACCTTTGACGAAACCAACGCCTACCAGAGAGGACCGGGTTTCCTTATCTGCTATGCAATACCCTTTATAGCTTTGTTTATTCAGCTTTCCGTGGTGATACAGTTTTTTACGAGGATGAGCCTTTATATCAGTATCCCGGTGCTTCTTTTTACCGTTATCCCCATGGTGGCTTCCATTTTCCAGGCCTTGTATTACGGGGTTTCTTTTACCAATATGTCCATAGTTGGCATGGGTGTTGTACTTTACGTGTTTGCCATAATGGAGATGAACGAAAAGCTCGCCAAGGCCCAGAAGCAGGAACTGGATGCGGCCCGAAGCCTGGTTGACTCCGTTTTAAGATCCTACGAGCAGACCGCGGAAGTATTTGCTAAGGCCATTGATGCACGCGACAAATTCACAAGGGGACATTCTAAGAGAGTGGCCGAGTACTCCATGGATATCGCTCAGGCTCTTGGAATGAGCGAATCTCAGAGCCATGAGGTTTACTGTTCGGCGCTCCTTCATGATATAGGAAAGATTGAGATTCCCGACACCGTCATAAGCAGGCACGAGCACCTTTCTGCGGCAGAGGAGGAACTCATAAGGAAACACGCGGAAGCAGGAGGGAAGATCCTTTCGGAAGTTAATGAGATCCCCTTCTTAAGTGTTGCGGCAAAGACTCATCATGAAAGATATGACGGAAAGGGTTATCCGGAAGGAATCCGCGGTGAGGCAATCCCTATTATCGGAAGGATAGTGGCGGTTGCCAATGCTTATGATGAGATGACTTCCTTTAAATTCGACAGGCCTCCTTTTGCCCAGGGTCGCGTAAGAGACGAGTTTGTTAAGGGCGCGGGAACCAGGTTCGATCCCAAGATCGCAGATATCATGGTTGACATGATCGACCGTGACGCTGAATACATGATGCGTGAATCGGAAGAAGAAAACATTGAAGCCGCGGACCGTAACAACCTTGCAAAAGTTAAAAGAATGCACTTTGACAACTATAAGGAGCTGGTTTCCGACGGTATCCGAATTGAGCACGAATACATTAAGATCAAGTTCGAAAGCTGCCCTGACGCGGGATTTGACAAAAGAATGGCCATTCCTTCAATCATTCTTTTTGATTCCTTTGACAGATGCGTTCACAGGAATGCCCGTAACATAAAGAATGTTCATTACTTTGAGTATGCGGAGGTCTGGCTTGACGGTCACTATATAACTACTGCCGCCAGAAATCTTAAGATAGATATCACAAACAAAACCTACGTAAACACGGATGCTGACAAAGAAGCTGCGGATTGGCAGACCTACGAGATAGAGGCGGTAAGCTTCAAGGATCACGTAAAGCTTACCATTGACAGCAGAAGTATTCATGCCAAAGTAACGGTTGCACTTCCCGATTCCACCAGATACGTGTTCCTTGGGGTGACGGGCGAGCATTGCAGTATCAGAAACGCTTCAGTTAAGGAGATCGGAAGGACCGCGGATAAGGACGACATTGAGCGCATAGCGCCGGAAGTTGACTATTTTGAACGTAAATGCGGCGATCTTCCCAATGTTGAGGTTGACGGATACAGGGAGACTTCATCTCTCGGAATTCCTGTTGAAGACGGAATGAGACTGTTTTTCCACACCCAGAGTCTTCCTACTGCACGCCTTGTTCATCACTGTGCCTATATTCTTTTGTATACATCGGATGACGGTACGGTTAACGGCAGGAACTACAGTGAGTTTGCCTGCATAAGGCTTGACGGTGACGACGCCACAAACGAAGGTAAGGCGGACAATACCCTTTCGATCCGTAAGAACGAGGATTTTGCAGGCTGGGATTCCTGGAAGGAGAGGAACTTAAAGGGCCTCGATTATATCGTGAATTTCTATCGCAAAAGAAACTGCATCTTCTTTGACACGGAAAATTCGGGTATTGCCATAGAGTGCAGGAGCGTTGTCCCGGCGGACTGTGATAATGTGTATGTTGCCATAACGGGAAATCTCTGCGCCATTTCAGATATAAGGATAAAGTGACGACAACTGTTGAGACCGCGGCAGACTCGGCCAAGGATGTGGCTAACGAGAGCCAGAGCGTTGAGGACAGCGCCGACACGGTAGCCGTAAACGCTGACAGAATTGAGAGTTTTGTAGATTCCTTCAGGATCTGAATCTGAAAAGAGGTGGTTAAAATCCACCTCTTTTTTTGTTATAATATTTACATGTCGGACAAAAGAAAGATAAAGGCACTGATCCTGAGTGTTTCCGTGCTTTTGCTTATTATAATCGTATATCGTTTCAGCGCCGGTAATTCAAAGACCTCTGATGAAGACGGGTCAGGCAGGTCGGTTGCTTCCGTGGTTAAGGAGATTGCGGTTTCCGTGGGAGATTTTGTCTCCGACAAATGGACGGACTATCAGGCCTACCGAATGGTCAAGAGGGAAGAGCGTGCCCGCAGGAAAGCGGAGCGTGAGGCCGAAAAAGAAGCCAAATATCTTGCCCAGATGACCAGTGTTGAATACATCGATTCCCACATGGAAGGAAACACCAACGTGGTGGAGGTTAAGACCGAGGAAGACATTGACGAAGTGGTTCCGGAGACTACCCTTGTCACCACCGAAACGGGAGAGCGCTTTCTTTCCATGGTAGACAGGGGAGATGCGCCCAATGTGGCGGTGTATCGCTATGTAAGGATACCTTCGGAAACGGATGGAGTAACATTCCGCCCGGTAAATGATGTGGTCTACGCCATAGAAAACGTTAAGCTTTACGAAAGTCCTTTGCTGGAGGGTGAGGCCATTGAGACCTCGGATACCTGGCAGGCATATACACGCCTTGGTATTTCGGAGGATTGTAAGTATCAGTTCCTTTCTGACGATAACGTGGTACTTTACGCGGACGGCACTTTGTTTCGAAGGTTCCGTGAGGACGTATATCTTACAGAGAATATAACCCTGGAAGAAGAAAGAGTTGAACTGCCGGTCAAGTATATAAGCCAGAATCCGACCCTGCCAAACGGCTGTGAGGTTACAAGCCTTGCTACGGTCTTAAACTATCTTGGCTTTGACATAAGCAAGGAAAAACTTTCCGATGATTATCTTCCCAAGGCTCCCGTGGGACAGGCCAATTTCTTTGAAGAGTTCGTGGGAGATCCCCGAAACGGCAATGCTTACGGCTGTTACGCTCCCGTTATAGTTGAAACCGCCAACAGATATCTTTCCGATGCAGGCTCTGACTTACGGGCCTATGATCGCACCGGCTCATCCTTTCAGGACCTTATGCTAAAGATAAGAGCGGGTAAGCCCGTTATAGTCTGGGCTACATCCTACATCAATCAGGATCCGGAGTTTACCATCCAGTGGGTCGTTGACGGCGAATATCTTGCCTGGAAGGGAAATCTTCACTGCATGGTGCTTATCGGCTATGACACCTTTAACGGTAAGGCCATTGTTTCGGATCCCATGCGGGGAATAAAGGAATATGACCTTGAACTCTTTATTAAGCGCTTTAAGCAGTTTTATTCTCAGGCAATTGTAATAGAATAGACAGATATGATATAATAACAAGGTGTATTAATCAGATACAGATGTTAACCGGAGGGCTTATGGTCTGGAATGTTCAGTTTCAGTTTGCAGGATTGGTACTGGTTTTGGTGGTAGCTTCAATGAGTCTTGCCCAGCGCAGACTTAATTTCGCAGCAGAGAAGGCTTTCATCCGGCTTCTTTTTTCGGTGACTCTCAGTATCATCTTTGATATAGCTTCGGTCTTTGCCATCAATTACAGAGCGACCATCGGGCTGAATGCTACCGAGATCATCTGTAAGGCATATTTGTATACCATCGTTGGTGTTGCCTATTCATCCGCTACTTTCTCCGCAGCGGAGATCAAGCACGTTATAGATTCGTCGTTAGAGAAGCTTCTTTTTGTTCCTCTTGTTATTCAGGTTGTTTCACTGGTTGTTTTCCCCATCGGGATCCACGTTTCGGAAGGAGAGCTTTATACTGAGGGTATTCCGGTCATGATGACCTATGCACTTTGTGTTCTTTATCTCATAGGGTCACTTCTGACTGTGCTGATACTGCATCGGGACATCAATACCAAGGCCCGGGCGTCCATTTATTTCTGGATGATCTGCTGGATGCTGGCCGCTCTAATTCAGTTCCTTAACAATCAGCTCCTTATCGTAAGTTTCGCAATGTCACTTGCCTGCGTATATATGTACTGTAAGCTTGAGAACCCTGAGTACAGGCTTGATTATGCCACCAATGTGTTTAACGGCAAGGCCTTTTCGGCTATTCTTACGGAACACATTAAGAAACGGGAAAAGAAAGCCATCATCACCTTCGTCATTACCGACGCGGGACGGGTCAACGAGATTTTCGGTAACAAGGCGACTGAGACCATCGTAAGATCTTTGTCCAAGTTTACGGATAATGTTCCTCACGCATCACTTTTCAGACTTGAAGACAATGTTTTCAGTGTTATAACCAATACGGGAGACCCGGCGGAGAATGCGCTTGAAGTGTATTCAAGCAGATTTTCGCAGCCCTGGGCAGTAGGGGAAGCTACGGTTGAGGTCAATGCTTCTTTTTCCTATATCGACGATGTGTCCAAGTACGAGGACGAAGACGAACTTGAGGAGATTGTTCATTATTTCGCCAAGGCATCCACCAAGAGGATTTCGGGAGATATCCTTCATGTCAACGAGGACGAGCTTGCGGGACGCGAACGTAACATTAAGCTTAAGCAGGCGTTAGAGTGGGCGTTCTCCCATGACGGCGTAGAGGTTTATTATCAGCCCATATACAACATCAAAGAAGGGCGTTTCAATTCAATGGAAGCCCTTGCACGTATACATGACGAAGAGGGCAATTTCATCATGCCTTCGGATTTCATTGTTTTTGCGGAAAAGAACGGACTTATCTTAAAACTTGGTGAGATCGTGTTCAGAAAGGTCTGCGAATTCATACAGCGGATGCATGTTGAGGAATACGGCATTGATTACATCGAAGTAAACCTTTCCGTAGTTCAGTGCATGCAGGAGGATATGGGCAGGATCTTAAAGAATATCATGGGTGAATATCAGGTTCCGCCATATCGCATCAATTTTGAGATAACGGAGACCGCCATAGCAAGCTCCAAGGCTACAATGGATCGGAACATGAACGAACTTATCAATTACGGTTCGGGATTTTCGCTCGATGATTACGGAAGCGGATACTCCAATCTTTCCTATGTCATCAATCTTCCGTTGGCTATTATCAAGCTGGACAAGCAGATGGTGGATTCCTATTTCACATCTGAGAAGGTTAAGATCACTACGGAATATACCATCAACATGATCCACAAGCTCGGTATGAAGGTGGTTGTTGAGGGAATCGAAACAGAAGAGCAGTTCCTTGCATTCAAGGCGCTTGGGGTAGAGTATATACAGGGATTCTACTTCTCAAGACCCCTGCCTAGGAACAGAGTGCTGACATTTATACAGGAGTGGCTCTAGTCATATCCCGCAGGGATATGACGTAGGCCACCGCTATCAGCGAAGCTGATTTCTGATGCGGTGGCTCTCCTTCTGTCACACCCTGTTAAGGGTGCGACTATAGTCACCGCGTAATAAAAAACCCTGCTTGCATGACGGGTACAAGCAGGGTTTTAATATTTTGTATCGTTAGTCCGATTATGCCATCTGATTAACTGCAACGCTCAGGCGGGATACCTTTCTTGCTACAGTGTTCTTGTGATAAACACCCTTGTGGCAAGCTTTATCCATAACGGAAGTAGCATTAACTAAAGCTTCCTTTGCAGCAGCCTGATCATTGGCGTCAATAGCAGCATAAACCTTCTTTACAGCGGTCTTAACTCCGGACTTGATGGCTTTGTTACGAGCAGCCTTTGTCTCGTTTACAAGAATACGCTTCTTTGCAGATTTAATGTTTGCCAAGACTACACCTCCATATAATATCAAATCAATCAGGCGTATGTTAATCCGGACACGGACGATTTAATATACGCACTCAAATATAGTAGTCGAAAAGAAGCCTTGTGTCAACAGTTTTTTTCTGATATCATGTAACTTGTTAAATTTGAACATATCAATCATATTCATAAATACTATCATATATTGGAGTTTGCATATATATATGGATCAGAATCACATTCGCAATTTTTGTATCATCGCCCACATCGATCACGGCAAATCAACACTTGCCGATCGTATCATAGAGCAGACCGGCCTTCTTACAAGCCGTGAGATGCAGGCGCAGGTCCTTGACAACATGGACCTTGAAAGAGAGCGCGGCATTACCATCAAGGCACAGACCGTTCGTACCGTATACAAGGCTAAGAACGGCGAGGAGTATATCTTCAATCTAATCGATACTCCCGGCCATGTGGACTTTAACTACGAAGTCAGCCGTTCCCTTGCAGCCTGCGACGGAGCAATCCTTGTAGTTGATGCAGCCCAGGGTGTTGAGGCTCAGACTCTTGCTAACGTATACCTTGCCCTTGACCACGACCTGGATGTTTTTCCCGTTATCAACAAGATCGACCTTCCCAGCGCAGAGCCCGAGAAGGTTATTAAGGAAATAGAGGATGTTATCGGTATCGAGGCCGAGGATGCGCCTTTGATAAGCGCCAAGAACGGCATCAATATCGATCAGGTTCTGGAGGCAATAGTTGAGAAGATCCCCGCTCCCGGCGGATCAGCGGATGACCCTCTTCAGGCCCTTATTTTTGATTCACTGTACGATTCCTACAAGGGCGTAATAGTTTTCGTAAGAGTCGTAAACGGTCGCGTAAAGAAGGGTACCACCATCAGGATGATGGCTACCGGTGCCGTTGAGGAAGTTGTTGAAGTCGGATATTTCGGTGCAGGACAGTTCCTTCCCTGCGAAGAGCTTAAGGCAGGCGAGGTAGGTTATATCACCGCTTCCATCAAGAACGTTCGGGACACTGCGGTAGGTGATACCGTTACGGATAACAACAAGCCCTGCAGCGAACCTCTTCCAGGTTACAAGAAGGTTCAACCCATGGTTTACTGCGGTGTTTATCCCGCGGACGGAGCCAAGTATCCCGATCTTCGTGATGCACTTGAGAAATTACAGTTAAACGATGCTTCTTTATTTTACGAGCCGGAGACCTCGGTGGCTCTCGGATTCGGTTTCAGATGCGGATTCTTAGGCCTTCTTCATTTAGAGATCATTCAGGAACGCCTTGAGAGAGAATATGACCTTGATCTTGTGACCACCGCACCCAGCGTAGTTTACAAGGTTCACAAGACCGACGGCTCCGAGATCGAGCTTACCAACCCCACCAACCTTCCCTCACCTACGGAGATCGACTTTATGGAGGAACCCATAGTCAACGCCGAGATCATGGTGACCAAGGACTTCGTGGGCTCCATTATGGAACTTTGTCAGGAGCGCCGCGGCAGATACGTGAGCATGGAATATATTGAGGAAACCAGAGCACTTTTAAAGTACGAGCTTCCTCTTAACGAGATCATCTACGATTTCTTTGACGCACTCAAATCAAGATCCAGAGGCTATGCAAGCTTTGACTATGAGCTTAAAGGCTACGAGCAGTCCGAGATGGTCAAGCTTGATATCCTTATTAACCGCGAGGAAGTGGACGCTCTTTCCTTTATCGTGCACAAGGATTCGGCTTATGAGCGCGGAAGAAAGATGTGCGAGAAGTTAAAGGACGAGATTCCGAGACACCTGTTTGAGATCCCGATTCAGGCGGCTATCGGCGGCAAGATCATAGCAAGAGAAACAGTTAAGGCCATGCGTAAGGACGTACTTGCCAAGTGTTACGGCGGTGATATCACACGTAAAAAGAAACTTCTGGAGAAGCAGAAGGAAGGTAAGAAGCGTATGCGCCAGGTAGGTAACGTGGAAATACCTCAGAAAGCCTTCATGAGCGTTCTTAAACTTGATGATGACAAATAATATGGAAATATATGTGCACGTCCCTTTTTGCGTGCGTAAATGCGATTACTGCGATTTTTGTTCATGCAACAGGGCCGAAATGATTCGGCCCTATTTCTTACGCCTTAAAGAGGAGATCAAAGAAAAATCCGCAAGATTCAATGGTGGTCTGCCGGTGGATTCAATCTTTTTCGGAGGCGGAACCCCCACATTCCCGGAGGCCCATTTCATTACCGAGACCCTTGATACCATAAGGGCTGAATTTAAGGTAAAGGATGACGCGGAGATCACCCTTGAAGCAAATCCCAACTCGGCTTCTTTTGATAAGCTTGTAGAGTACAAAGAAGCCGGATTTAACAGGCTTAGTATCGGCCTTCAGGCGGCTGATAATGAGGAACTTAAGACCCTTTCCAGGGTGCACAGGTATGAGGATTTCCTGACTACATACGAAAATGCCCGAAAAGCAGGTTTACATAACATAAACATTGACATCATGACAGGAATCCCCGGTCAGACTGCAAAGTCTCTTTCCGATACCCTTCACAAGGTAACAGCCCTTAATCCTGAACACATCAGCGCTTATTCCCTCATAATCGAAGAGGGGACACCCTTTTATGACCGGTATAAAGACGGTCTCGGCCTTCCTTCCGAGGATGAGGATAGAGAGATGTACCGTGAAACCGGCAGGATATTAGAGAGCGCAGGATATCACAGGTACGAGATCTCCAATTATGCCAGGAGAGGCTGTGAGTGCCGGCATAACATCGGATACTGGACCCGCAGGCCATATCTTGGATTCGGTATCGCTGCGGCTTCTTTTTATGAGGAGGTTAGATACCAGAAACACAGGGATCTGGATAAGTATGTTGCGGGGGACTTTACCGAGGAAACCGAGGTGCTTGATCGAAACGGCAGGATGGAAGAGTTCATGTTCCTTGGGCTTCGCATGACCGAAGGAATATCCGCCGCGGAGTTTAAGGAGAATTTCGGTGCGGACATAGATACGGAGTTTCCGGGAGCCATAGATAAACTTAAGTCGGAGGACTTGATACAGGTTGCCGGTGACAGAGTTATGTTAACCGAACAGGGCCTTGATCTTGAAAACTATGTGACAGGTCATTTTATCAAATAAATCAGAGCTTTTTTAATACTTCATTTCGCTGTATTGTTATAATTGAGTGTGAATAATTGTGCCCGGATAATAACGGGTTGGGGGTTAAAAATGGAAAGGTATCATTACAGCGACTCAGAGCTTGCAGCTTTGGAAGAAAATTGCATACCCTTCGGAGTCTACCAGTATGTTGATCGTAAGGTGGTGACCATCGCGCTTTCGGCCGGGTTCATGGAACTTTTTGGATTTACTGATCGTGCCGAAACCTACGACCTCATGGATAACAACATGTATCGTGATGCGCATCCTGACGATATTCCAAGGATCACCGATGCTGCCATCAGATTTGCGGCCCGTTCATCGGGATATGATGTGGTTTATCGTACTCTCATTGACGGAAGCTATCATCTGGTGCGTGCAAGAGGCAAGCATATTTTTACCAAAACAGGGGAGAAGCTTGCTTACGTGTGGTATTCCGATGAAGGCCCATTTGATGAGGAATCCGGAGACATTTTTGACAAGGCCATAAAGGATGAGGAAGATCGTTACAGCAGCGAGCTTAAGAGCGAATACGATCATCTGACAGGTCTTCCGGGGCTTAACCACTTCTTTGAGCTGGCAGAGGCTAAAAGGCGCAATTATCACGAAAAAGGACAGGATACCGCAGTGGTTTTCTTAAACTTCAGCGGTATGAAAGGTTATAACTTAAAATTCGGGTTTGCCGAAGGTGACAAGCTTCTTATCGATATGGCGAAGCTTATGGTAAACCACTTCTCAGACGGCAACTGCGGGCGTCTTGGCGGCGATCGTTTTGTGGCCTTCTGTCTCGAATCAGACGCAGAAAAGATCGTTAAAAACCTCTTAGAAGATGCAAAGAAGCTTAATAAGGGAAACAGCCTTCCGGTGCGTGCGGGCATCTATCCTGACAGGATTGGTGAAGCCAGCATCGGTATAGCCTGTGACCGGGCCAAGATGGTATGCGATAACATTACCAAGGGTACGGATTCGGAGTATGCCGTTTTCAGCCAGGATCTCTTCATGGAGATCAAAAAGAAGCAATACATCGTCGATCATTTTGATCAGGCCATGCGGGAAAACTGGATAAAGGCTTATTATCAGCCTATAGTAAGGGGCGCCAACGGTCGTGTCTGCGACGAAGAAGCTCTTGCCCGCTGGATCGATCCAAGGAACGGTTTTCTTTCTCCTGCAGAGTTTATCCCTGTATTGGAGGATGCGGGTCTTATATATAAACTTGATCTTTATATCCTTGAGCAGGTACTTTTAAAGATGCGCAGACTTGCTTTTGCAGGCCTTTTTCTGGTGCCTTGCTCCATCAACATATCCCGGCTTGATTTCGCTGCCTGTGACGTGGTGGAGGAGATCCGCCGAAGGGTGGACGAATCCGGCATTTCAAGGAGCCTTATAACCATCGAGATTACGGAAAGCGTTCTCGCCGGTAACCTTGACTACATGAAGGAGCAGGTGGAAAGGTTCCACAAGCTTGGATTCAAGGTATGGATGGATGATTTCGGAAGCGGTTATTCAAGTCCCGACATTCTGATGAACATTCCCTTTGATACCCTTAAGCTTGACATGATGTTCATAAGGCAGTTTGAGACAAATCCAAGCAGCAAGCTCATTATAGGCGGACTTGTTAAGATGGCTGCAAGCCTTGGTATCGATACCGTCGTCGAAGGTGTTGAATCCGAGGAACAGGCTGAGTTCTTAAAGGAGATCGGCTGCACCAAGCTTCAGGGATATCATTACTGCAAGCCCATTCCGGTTGATGATATCTTTAAGCGTTATGAGGAAGGCTCACAGATCGGCTTTGAAAATCCCGACGAAACAGAGTATTACAGCGAGATAGGTAAAGTAAATCTTTACGATCTTTCTTTAAGCGTGGGTGATGAGGGCGGTTTCGCAGATTTCTTT
Organism: Lachnospiraceae bacterium; assembly: GCA_024695575.1. Taxonomy (GTDB): domain Bacteria; phylum Bacillota; class Clostridia; order Lachnospirales; family Lachnospiraceae; genus UBA1258. Next base: position 28,088 of record JAILHY010000143.1, on the reverse strand, counting down.
GATACCCTTCCCATGTCCATAGCAGAGATAGACGGAAACAGGCTGTTTATAAGGCGTGCCAACCAGTCATACCGTAAGCATATCGAGAATTGTTATTCCATTCCGGGAGTATATTCCGAAGCTAAGATTACGGATATCCTCAGAAGCCCTGCAGCTTCCTTCTTAAAGGATATTCTTAAATGTGCAAAAGAAGGCGGACAGCTCTTATCGGATCAGAAGACTCAGGACGGAAAGATACTGCATACCCTCATAAGGCGCATTTCCGTTAATCCCGTCAACAATGCTTCGGCAATGCTGGTGGTTGTACTTGGTATCACCGAGGACATGACTGCAGCGGATACTCTGAACTACGCCTATGCAGCCAAGGCTCTTTCCACGGATTACATCGATATGTATACCGTTAATCTTGAGACCGAGGAATTTATCGCTTACAGACCGGATTCCAAAAATGAGCGCATTGCAGTGGAGAGGAGGGGTAACGACTTCTTTGAAACTGCAAGGGAAGATGCGCTTGCATTCCTTTATCCCGAGGACAGAGAGACTTTTATTTCCCGGTTTACCAAGGAAAATGTGGTTGATTCCATTGAAAAGTTCGGTTCTTTTACCATAACCTACAGACTTGTGGAGTACGATGGCCCCATCTATGTGAACCTTAAGGCTATTTACATGGGCCGTGAGAAAAAGAACATCATCATAGGTGTTACAAACGTCGATACCCAGCTTCGCCAGCAGCATGAGCTTGAGCGTGCCAAGAAGGAACAGCAGATGTACTCGCGTATCATGGCCATAGCGGGAGACTATTTCAGTTTCTTTGCTGTGGATCCGGAGAGTGAAAACTATTACCAGTTCAACTCCACCGATACCTTTGATAACCTTAATGTCGCCACAAGCGGAGCGGATTTCTTTACCGATTCCAGACAGGAGATAAAGAAAGTCATACACAAGGATGACTGTGACAGATTCTTAAGTGAGTTCACCAAGGAAAAGATCATGGAGAAGCTTGAAAGCGGGGAAGTTTACTCCATAACCTACAGGCTCATGATAGAAGGAAAGCCCGTGCCGGTTCGATTAAAAGCCGTAATGACGAAAGAAGACGGCGAAAAGCGCATTTTGGTGGGCGTCAGAAAAGAATAGTATTTGAGAGGATGTAAAGTTTAGGCTTGACATCCTCTTTTCTTTTTGCTTATAATGAACACTGCATCTGAAAATTCTGATATTCAGAAGGGCCGGTCGGTCCGTATTTTCAGCAATGATTAACAGTACTTGAAAGGAATATGATATGGTTTACAAGGTTTACTCCGGCAGAGTAGGCGGCGTATTCGGTGATCTTATCACTGTGGAGGTGGATTCTTCCGCGGGACTTCCCGGTATCGATATAATCGGCCTTGCGGGAAGCGATGTAAAAGAAGCCAAAGACCGGGTACGCGTAGCTTTAAAGAATTGCGGCGTTTCCTGCCCATCAGGCCGCGTTATCATCAATCTGTCTCCTGCGGACGAGCACAAGGAAGGGGCGGGATTCGATCTTGCTATTGCTACGGGGATCATGGGAACTATGGAGCGTATCAGAGATTTTGATCCGGATGAGGCGCTGATCCTGGGAGAGCTTTCTTTGGATGGTAAGGTCCTTCCCGTACGGGGCGTTCTTCCAATTGTTCGTTTTGCAAAAGAAAAAGGCTTCAAACGGGTCATTGTCCCAAGGATCAACGCTCCGGAGGCAGGCTTAATCAAGGATATCGAGATAATCCCCATGGATTCCTTATCCGAATACATAAGGTTCCTTGAATGCCCTGCGGAATATCTTCCGAAGGAATTCCCGCCTTATGAAAGAGGCAGCGGCGGAATGGTCACGGAGAACAGGGACATTCCCGATTTTGCGGATGTTTCCGGCCAGGAAGGTGTCAAAAGGGCAGCAGCCATAGCGGCAGCAGGAATGCATCACCTTATACTGATAGGGCCGCCCGGCACAGGCAAATCCCTTATAGCAAAGCGTATTCCCGGTATTTTACCACCTCTATCTTATGAAGAAAGTCTCGAAGTAACTTCTGTTTATTCTGTTTCCGGCAAACTCGACGGAAGACTCCCATTCATGACGGAAAGACCCTTTTTCGGACCCCATCACGGCGCAAGTCCCCAGGCAATCGTGGGCGGCGGTCAGAGCGCCAAGCCGGGACTGGTTTCTTTGTCCCACAGAGGGATATTGTTCCTTGACGAAATGCCCGAATTTAAACGAGAGACCCTTGATATGTTAAGACAGCCCCTGGAAGACGGGGAGATCACGGTATCAAGGGCCAAAAGAACCTATACCTACCCCGCCAAGTTTATGTTGGTGGGAGCCATGAATCCCTGCCCATGCGGATATTACCCCGACAGGAACCGATGCACCTGCTCACAGCCCCAGATTTCGCGGTATTTATCAAAGATCTCGGGCCCCATAGCGGATCGCATCGATATCTGTGTGGAAGTGGACAGAATGGACCCTAAGGACATAGTGGTAAAGAAAGAAAACATATCTACGGCGGAGCTTCGTGCCGGAGTCATACGCGCCATGGATCTGCAAAAAGAAAGATATAAAAACGAAAACTTTAAGTATAACGCCCTGCTTCCTTCTTCAAAGGCTGACAAATACATACCTCTTGGCAGAGAGGAGAAGGATTTTGCCTATTCCATGTACGAAAGGCTGAATTTAAGCATGCGTTCTTTTTACAAGATATTACGGGTGGCACGGACCATAGCGGACTTTGATGGCGACGAGACAGTAACGGTGAAACATCTGGCAGAAGCAAGCTGCTACAGGTTTCCGGAATATATGGGAGGTTAACATAACATGATTTTTGAAAATGCATATAAAATGGATCCTTGCGAGGAAGCAAGGAATTACTACAGACTTGCGGTGATTAACGACATTTCTTTGGATAAGTTCAATCAGATGCAGAATTACTACGGCTCTTTAAAGGAGGTTTTCGCGGCTTCCGAAGAGGAACTAAGGAGTACGGGACTATTTACGGAGCTTCAGATCGCAAAGATCCGCTGGACTACAAAAGAAAAGAGCCTCATGGAGGATTACGAGCGGATGCTTTCATCTGATATCAGGATGATCCCCATAACCGACAGGGAATATCCCGTGATGCTTAAAGAAATAAAGGATCCGCCCCTTGCCATATTCTTAAAGGGTGAACTTCCGGGTAATTACATGCCGGTGATTTCCGTCATAGGAGCAAGGCGCTGCACAGGATACGGAGAGAGCGTGTCCCACAGGATAGGAGAACTGGCGGGGGCAAGCGGGATCGCAGTGGTAAGCGGAATGGCCAGGGGCATAGATTCCATGGCGCAGATAGGTGCCGTGGAGGCAGGCGGATACTCCCTTGCAGTCCTTGGCGGTGGAGTTGACGTGATCTACCCCAAGGAATCCCTTAAACTCTATAGGGCCCTGGAAGAAAAAGGCGGGATCCTTTCCGAGTTTCCACCGGGAACACAGCCCTTAAAGCCCTATTTTGCCATGCGAAACAGGCTTATTTCAGGACTGTCCGACGCTGTGTGCGTAATTGAAGCAAAAGAACAGAGCGGGACCCTTATAACCGTTGACTGCGCCCTTGACCAGGGTAGAGAAGTCTATGCGGTTCCCGGGCGGATCTGCGATCACACTTCTTTTGGCACAAACGAGCTCATAAGACAGGGGGCTACGGTAGTTTCGGACGTTCAGCTGTTCATTCAGGACGTGCTTAAGAAATACGGCATCATGCGACAGGTCCGAAGCCTTGAAACCAAGGATGATCCCCTGCAAAAGAAACTGGCAACTTTCTCGGAAACGGAGCTTAAGATCATAGCAAATCTTGACGAGGATTCTTTTACCCTTGATATGATGGGAGAAAAATGCGGAGTGCCCGGAATGGAACTCCTTGGAACCTGTCTTATGTTAACAGAGCAGGAAATCGTTGTTTCCATGGGAGCAGGCAGATTTAAAGCAGGAAAGAAAGGGCTTGAATTGAAGCACGCTCTTGAAAAGCTTAATGACATGCAATATAATTGATGTAGATTATTGTGCGTGGGGTTACGCGAATGAGATTTGTCAGAACTGATGAATTGAAGACCGGGCTGAGAATTGCCCGACCGATCTACAACAAAAAGGGTGTACTCCTGTATGAAGCAGGCTCAAGTCTTACTTCGCAGGCCATCGCGAGTATCAGTAATTTCGGACTTATCGGAATCTTCGTGCTTGATGCAACGGAACCGGTTCCGCCAATGTCCGAGGATGATATCGAGTTCGAACGTTTCAAAACAGTCAAAGTCTACGAGATCATGGGCGAATTCAAGGACATCATCGCCACTCACCGTGTTCACAAATTAAGCAATATCTGTAACGATATTCTGGTTAAGTACGGTCATATGCGCCGCAAGCTTAATTTCATGCAGGATATCCGAAGCAAAGAGGATTATGTTTATAAGCACACTCTGAATGTCAGCATCCTCGCAACCCTTATGCTTTTCCATATGAGCGTTTCCCAGGCAGAGAAGGAGGAAATCCTTCAGGCCTGTATGATACACGATTTCGGTAAGGTCACCGTTCCGGACATCCTTCTTGACGGTGAGGATCCGGATGAACTTGACAGGATCCTTAACAATGCCCAGGAGACGGGCCTTGATATGGTGGATACCCTGTTTCCTTCCAATCCCAATATCAAGCGCATTTGCTCGCAGTCTTTCAATATGCGCATGTCCATTATAATGGGACGCGAACCTGACCGCATGAAGGTTCTTACCGGTACTAGGATATTGAATGTGGCAGATACCTACGATACTCTTACTTCCATCAGTACAACCGGCGGAAGAGAGCCCATGTCCGGTATCGCCGCTTTGAGATATTTATACAAGTATCCCGAGATCTTTAATAAGAAAGCAGTGGAAGCCCTTGTCCTTTCGGTGGATCTTCTTCCCCAGGGTACAAGCGTGCTTTTGTCAAACGGAAGTCAGGCTCTTGTGCTTTCCGTTAATTACAACGATATCCTTAAGCCCATGGTACTCGAATTTTCCACCAACCGTATCATGGATCTTGCAAGTCCCGAGTACTCGGATATCGAAATAGATGATGTGGTTAAGACCATGGATTCCCGTCACGTGCTCAGCAAAGAGCAGATGGCGCAGTTTGGCATCAAATCATCATAAAGTATTAAAATCACGTGTCTTGACACAATTAGTTGTATTTTGACACGCAAATGGATGATTTATAGCAATGAACATTACACAGATCAAATACGTGCTTTGCGTAGCCGGAGCTTCCTCCATACGTGAAGCGGCGTCCAAATTATTCATTTCACAGCCCGCACTTTCTTCAAGCATTCACGAGCTTGAGGAAGAGCTTGGCATCCTTCTTTTTGACAGGACCAACAAGGGCATAGCCCTTACGGACGAGGGACGGGAGTTTGTCACCTATGCCAAGAAGGCCGTGAATCAATACGAGATCCTCGAAGATCATTTCCTTTCCAAAGATAAGAATAAGGACAGGTTTTCCGTTTCCAGCCAGCACTATAACTTCGCAATCCGGGCCTTTACCGAAATGGTAAAAGAAAAATCTCCCGATAAATATGCTTTTTCCCTCCACGAGACCAAAACGGAAGCGGTGCTTGAGGAGGTAAGGAGCCTTAAGAGCGAGGTGGGAATAGTTTCTTTTTCCGGTGCCAATGAGAAGGTACTTAAGAAGCTTTTTAAAGAATATCAGCTTGAATTTACTCCATTAATGAAGCGAGACACCTACGTATATTTCTGGAAGGACCATCCTTTTGCCAAAAGAAAAGAGATATCCCTTGCGGAACTTACCGATTATCCCTGCATTTCCTTTGACCAGGATACGGACAGTAACTACTATCTTACGGAAGAGGCTCTTTCCGACTACGATTTCGACAAGATGATCAAGTCCGACGACCGCGCCACCACCATGGAGCTGATATCAGAGCTTAAGGGCTATTCCATAGGTTCGGGAATGCTCTCCGGTGAGGATGCGGTGCTTAAAGGCCTTGTGTCCGTTAAACTGAAAGAAGAAGATCCTCTGGTGATAGGCTACATCACAAGAAAGGGATCGGCTCTTTCCGAATACGGAAAGCTCTACGTTTCAAAGCTTTTACAATACAAGGAAATACAGTAAGTATTGGAATTTTTGATGAAAGATCGCCTGTGATAACCAAAACTTATCACAGGCGATAGTTTTTGTGTATTTTTCAAACCCCAGGAAAGGTGATAGGATGGCTACAACAAAGAAAGGCGCAAACAAATCGGCGACCTTGGAAAGGAAATAAACATGAAAAAGCAAATGATGTGTATGTGCATGTGTCGAATGTCAGAAAACAGGGCCTGTAGAACGTATGAGAAGCCATGTTTCAATGTCATGCCATGCATGCGCTGAAACATATAACATACAACGATAGGGCCCGGGCGATCAGATGATCCCGGGTTTTTTATTACCTAAATTTACGAACAATAAGGAGAAAAACAAATGAAGATCAATAAACTTATAAGAACAACAGCAGCAGCATTGGCAGTTTTGGCACTGGCAGCAACCACCGCCTGCGGAAGTCAGGTACAGGCAGCATCAAAGAAGGTCATCACCGCAGAGACCTTCGGAGCACCTTCGCCTTTCATCTATTCACCCGAGGATCCCAAGGATGCCATTTACACAACGGCAGAGGGCGTTGGGCTTTCGGGCTACGACATTGCAGTTCTCGTTGAACTCTTTAAGACCAAGGCACTTGAGGGCTACACACTTGATTTAAGAGTTAATTCCAACACCATAGTTGATGCCCAGCAGGGAACCGTAGATTTCGGTGTTAACAACTTTTCTTATAACTCAGACAGAGCAGAGAGCTTTTACTTCTCTTATCCTTATACAAAGGCTAAATACGCAATACTTACAAAAAACGGCACCACAATTTCTTCTTTTGCAGAGATCGCGGCATCGGGTATTCCGGTTGAGACTTCTGCAGGAAACAACGTAGCTAACGCATTAGAGCGCTGGAACGAAGCAAATCCCGACAAGCAGATCAACATTGAGTACACCTCGGCTGACATTACCGCTGAATTACAGCACATTGCGGAAGGAACCCACGTAGGTATTGGCGATACCCCCGTTTGGGCAGCTTACAGAGAGTCTTATCCGGAACTGTTTGCAAACATCACCGAGACAGTCATTTCCGATGAGGAGGCTTTACTTATCACCGAGCACTCAACTTCTCACTTCCTTTTTGGTAAGACCGGTGCTCATGCAAAAGAATATCAGAAACTTCTTTCAGAAGGTATCTATGAACTCTACAAGAACGGTACATTAAAGAAACTCGCAGACCGGTATACAGGTATCGACATCGTGCCTGCAGAATCTGATTTTGAATATCTGAACTAATAAAGGGGGAAACGAAAAATGGCAAACGCATGCAGCCTTGAAGCTCATCAGGCAAAACTTAAAGAGCAGGAAAATAAAGTAAAGTACACCGACGAGATAGCGGAATATCTCGCAGGCTTAAATCACACCAAGCCCCGTCCCACCATCAATCAGGGTGAGATCGACGAAAAGGGTTACTGGGTAAGACAGAAGAATTCCCTTATCACTCCTTTTGGAAAAGAAGCAGGAGACCTTAAGGCAGACAAGGACAGATACATAATCTACTGGAACCCCGGATGCAACTGGAGCCAGCGCCCTGTAATCGTAAGAGAACTTTTAGGTCTTCAGGACGTGATCAAAGAGCGTAAGGTAAGCCCTACGGGCGAACATAACAAATACGGCTGGGGCTTTCCTGATCAGGAAAACTTCAGAGACGAAACAACAGGCGTAAACTTCTTATCGGATCTTTACACCAACGCGGATCCCAATTACACGGGACGCGCAACCACACCTACTTTTGCCGATTACAAGGAAAAGAAAGCGGTAAACAACGATTATCACAGGCTTACAAACTATCTGGAGGTTCAGTTCAGAGAGTTCCAGCCCGTGGATGCACCGGACCTTTATCCCGTTAAGTACAGAAAGGAGATAGATGAGTTCAATGACTGGTTATTCCCCAACATCAACGACGGACATTACAGACAGGCATTTGCCCAGTCTCCCGAAGCTTATAACGACGGCCATGCAGCATTTCATGCAGCATTGGAAAAGCTTGACAAACGACTCGCAGAAAACAGATTCCTCTTTGGTGATTACATTACTGACTCCGATGTACGGGCCTATGTATCACTGATCAAATGGGAGACAGACTTCTATCTTGCAGCGGGACCTCAGAAAAGGAGAGTCTCCGAATACAAGAATGTCTGGGAATATGTTAAGGAACTTTACAGCATTCCTGCATTTTCAAAGTACATTAACAGACACAATAATGCTAAGGATGACACCAGAGGGGATTTCGGTTCCTATATCTACAGAGTGGTAAGCAAGATCGATCTTGACGAGTTCTTAAAGACCGATCACGCAAGAAAGGCACTTTCCGCAGATCCCGAGAATGTTTTCTTAAAGCATCCCGCAGGTGAAACGGTGGAGGATTACCAGTCCGTAATATCTAAGACCAAATGGAACGATCCTTCACAGGAAGTAAGAGCGGACAAGAACTTTGTACTTTCCGTTGACGCTTCCATCAATCCTTTAAAAGGAAAATTACACAACTAAGGTGAGTTATGAGCGTAGAATTTAAAGAATCCCGGGAGGGATCGGTATATTCGGTAGATTCATATGAAAATGGCAGACATGTGGGAACAGCGAAAGCCATTTCCGACGGACAGGAGTGGTCTAAGATCACGGAAGTTAATGTGGAACCCGAATATGCTGTTGGCAGCCTCAAAAAAGAGTTATTAGTGCATTTAAAGAATGAGCTTTCCGGGCAGCATATATTTGCAACGGTGGATGATACGGATGAACTTGGGATCTATGAGGAACTTGGATTTTTCAGATCCAAAACTTCTTTTACCTATGTGAACGAAGTATCACCTGCAAAGCTTGACGACTGGGAAAAGCATGGATTCTTTCTTCCGGAAGGCTTTCGGTTTGAGGATGAGTTTTATCCGCGAAAGTCCTTCATAGATAACGGTAATGTGGTGAAAAAGGAAAACGTGGGAGGAATACGTTACCGGGATTCCCTTGAAGGCGCCGATCTTGCAAGGATCAACGAAGTCCTGTCAAAGGCCTTCGGAGGCCACGAAAGAGATATAAAAAAGACGGAAGAAGTGTTTAGAAATTCCCAGAAGGTGGAAGTAGCCTACGACGGAGATAAGATAGTTGGTGTTGCAAGAGCCGTAACGGACGGACATGGCGAAGCGCTTATCTTAAACGTTGCGGTGGATCCCGAATATCAGGGCTTCCACATAGGCTGGAACGTGGTTGCAAATCTTTCAAAGCAGCTTCCCGGATTCTTTATTTTTCTAAATACCCATCCCGGTGCTGTTGGGTTTTACAACAGAAAGGGATTTAAAAGAAACAAAACGTCACTTTCTTATTCCCCGGGAGAAATGCCGCAGGAAATAGCAATAGGGTTTAACCTTCCAAAGGGCTACAGATTCCCGGATGAATACTAAGCTTGTTAAAGAGAGAGATTATGGCTACTAAATTATCGGATTTTTTCAGTTTTAAACTTGTGTGGTCGAGATTCCCGGAGCTTATAAAGAAAATACCGATTACACTTGAGCTTGCGGGACTTGCATTCCTTGTATCCATCGTTGTGGGATTGCTAATAGCGGTTGCAAGATACAAAAAGATAAAGGTTTTATCAAGGCTTGCCACAGCCTTCCTTTCCATAATGCGCGGGACCCCGATGCTGATCCAGTTGTATGTGGCATATTACGGGATTCCCGCGATCCTCCGAATATTTAATTCCTGGGGCGCAAACATTGATGTAAACATCATTCCAAAGATCGTATATGCATTTATCGCTCTTGGCCTTTATCAGGCGGCGTTTACAAGCGAAACCATCAGAGCAGCCCTTGAATCCGTTGATAACGGCGAGATCGAAGCAGCCACCGCCATGGGAATGACCTACGGTCAGATATTAAGAAGGATAATCATCCCGGAAGCTTCGGAAAATGCTCTTCCCGGCATCGGAAATTCCCTGATTGGCCTTATTAAGGGCACAAGCCTTGCTTCTACCTGCGGTATCATCGAGATCACTTATCAGAACCAGATACTGGCGGGCAGGGATTACAGATACCTGGAGGGTTACGTGGCCCTTGCCATCATATACTGGGTGCTTACGGTAATCTTTGAACGGATATTTAAGTTTGTTGAGCGGAAGATCAAGATTCCGGATCAGCCCAAAGCAATAGAAGGAGCCTGAAGAAATGGCCATACTTGAAATTAAGGATCTTCATAAGAGTTTCAACAGCAATGTGGTGCTTAACGGCGTAGATATTTCCGTTAACAAGGGCGATATCATCGGTATCGTGGGCCCCTCGGGAACAGGTAAATCGACTCTGCTTCGTTCCATAAACTTACTTGAGAAACCGGAAAAAGGAACCATTAAGATCGGAGATACGGAGCTAAACCTTCCCTTTAAAGGTAAGGACCGTAAGAAAGTAAATGAATTAAGGCTTCACACGGGAATGGTATTTCAGAGGTTTTACCTTTTTGAACATAAGACCGCTCTTGAGAATGTAATGGAAGGCCTTGTGACCGTTCGAAAGATTCCAAAAGAAGAAGCAAGGAAAGAAGCTTTAAAGAAACTTGAGAACGTTGGACTTCTTGAATGGCAGAACCATTATCCGAAGCACATGTCGGGCGGTCAGCAGCAAAGAGTGGCAATAGCAAGGACTCTTGCCATGAAGCCCGACATCATTCTTCTTGATGAGCCCACATCAGCACTTGATCCCGAGCTTGTTACGGAAGTTTTAAACACCATCAAAGCTGTTGCGGAACAGGGCTACACAATGCTCCTTGTTTCACACGAGATGGACTTTGTCAGAAAGATATCCAACAGAGTCATATTCCTTGACGGAGGCAAGATAATCGAAGACGGCACGCCAAAGGAAGTCTTTGATCATCCAAAGAGCGAAAGAGCCAAGGATTTCTTTGAAAAGATGAGAGGCTTAAAAGAGCCTGAATTCTATATTTAAGGAGATAACTGTTTGCTATGAGCGCTGTCAACAAAGAAAGGCTTGTAAAGAGATTTTCAGAATATGTGGGCTACGATTCCGAGTCCTTTCACGAAAAGGCTCTTGGGGAGCGGGTTAGGAACGATCTGCAGGCGCTTGGGCTTACGGTTACCACGGAAGGTACGGATCCTGATTATTTACGGGAACATCCGGAGGGCTTTCCAAACATTTACGCATTACTGCCGGGTACGGCGCAGGGAGATCCCCTTCTTTTTGCGGCTCACCTTGATACGGTTTCACCGGGTAAGGGAAAAGAAGCCCTTGTCAAAGAGGACGGGGGGATCGTATCCAAGGGCGATACGGTGCTCGGAGCCGACGATGTGTCGGGGCTTTCGGCGATCTTTGAGGCCCTTTCCGTTATAAAGGAAAAGAACCTTCCTCATCCTGATATTGAAGTATTAATAAGTCCCGCAGAGGAAGTGTTTTGCGAAGGAGCCAAGAAATTTGATTTTACGAGCATCAGATCTAAGTCAGCCTATGTGCTTGATCTTACGGGCCCTATCGGGAGGGCAGCTTTAGCCGCACCTTCCATTATTTCTTTTAGCATTAAAGTAAATGGAAGAGCAGCCCACGCCGGATTTGAACCTGAAAAGGGGATAAATGCCTTAAATATTGCAGTTGAAGCATTAAAGGACATTAAGACCGGGCATATCGACAAGGATACCACCGTAAACTTCGGAACAATCCGGGGCGGCACGGGCAAAAACGTGGTGCCTGAAACCATTGAGATCACAGGTGAAGTAAGGAGCATGGATCATTCTCATGCGCTTTCAGTAAAGGATGAGATCTTTGAACGCTTTGATAAAGCGGCAAAGAACGCAGGGGGAAAGGTTTCGGTTTCTTTTTCCGAGCATGTGAAAGCTTACAGGGTGGCACAAACAAGTGATACTGTTGAGAAATTCCTTAAAGCCGCAGAGGAAACGGGACTTAAGACCGAATTTATCGAAACCTTTGGCGGGAGCGACGGAAATTACTATAACGAGATAGGAATAGAGACCATAGTACTTGCATCAGGCATGGAGAAAGTCCACACAACGGCTGAATTCACCACAGTGGATGCTTTAGTCAGGGCAGCAGAACTGACAATTAATCTTATGACGATTTAGGAGTTATCTTATGTATTCCATAGAAACACGATGTATACACGGAAGCGAGCACAAAAACGAAGACAGTAATTTCGCGATCAGTTATCCAATCTATCAAACCGCTTCTTTTTCCCATCTGACCCCGGGACACAATCCTACGGGGTTTGATTATTCCAGGGAATCCAATCCTACCAGACAATATCTTGAAGAAACCGTCAGCTCCCTTGAAGGGGCTTGTGATTCAATTGCTTTTTCATCGGGCATGGCGGCATTATCATGTTTCTTTGACAGATTCGCACCCGGAGACCACATTATCTGCGGAGAGGATCTTTACGGCGGCACCGTGAGACTGTTTGACCGCATCGCTAAAAAGAACGGGCTCGAGATCGAATATGCGGACACTACGGACCCGAAAGGCTTACGGAAACTCATTAAAGACAATACGAAAGCAGTTTACTTTGAAACTCCTACCAATCCCATGATGCAGGTGACGGATATTGAGGCGGTAGCGAAGATCGCCCATGAACGTAAGATTCTGGTATGCGTTGACAATACCTTCATGACTCCTTATTTTCAAAATCCCATAAAAGAAGGAGCTGATGTGGTGATCCATTCAGGCACCAAATATCTTTGCGGTCACAATGATACGGTATGCGGTTTCCTGTGCGTTGCAGACAGTGAACTGGCTGCGGATTACAGGCTTCTTTCCAAGACCACGGGAGCAACTCTCGGACCCTTTGAATGCTGGCTCTGCCTTAGGGGGCTTAAGACTCTTTCCGTTCGCATGGAACGCCACAAAGAAAACGCGGAGAGGGTAAGTGAGTGGCTTAAGGGTCAGTCAGAGGTTTCGGAAGTTTTCTATGTGGGAAGCGGAATGGTTTCTTTTTACGTTAAGTCAAAAGAAAAGGCGGTTTCGATACTTAAGAACATTAAGCTTATAACCTTCGCGGAAAGCCTTGGGGGAACGGAGAGCCTTCTTACCTATCCGACGGTCCAGACCCATCCGGATGTACCCGTGACCCAGAAAGAAAAGCTTGGAATAAACGATAGGTTACTTAGAATGTCGGTGGGGATCGAATCAGCGAATGACATAATTGCCGATCTTAAGCAGGCTTTTGAAGCAAAGTGAGGACGAAATGGCTGAAAGAAATCTTGATTTTGACAGGGTAGTAAACAGAAAGAATACTGGCTGCCTTAAATACGATTTTGCCGTAAAAAGGGGATATCCCGCGGAGGTACTTCCTTTGTGGGTTGCGGACATGGATTTCCAGACAAGCTCCTACATAAGGGACGCCCTGGCGGGACTTTCTTTTCACAATATATACGGATACACCAATACTCAGCACGGAGACGGCTTCTTTGACGCGGTTTCGGGCTGGATGAAAAGACACCACAACTGGACGGTACAGGAAGAGTGGCACGTAAAGACTCCGAGTGTAAGCTTTGCCATCGCCATGGCCATAAAGGCACTTACCAAAGAGGGTGATTCGGTCATCATTCAGGAGCCGGTTTATTATCCCTTTAAATCCCTCATCCTTAAAAACGGCAGAAAGGCCGTAAGCTCAGACCTTTATCGGGACGAGTCCGGCAGATATCAAATGGATTTTGAGAACTTTGAAAGGAAGGTAGCGGATAACAAGGTTAAGCTTTTTATTCTCTGCAATCCTCACAATCCCGTGGGAAGAGTGTGGACAAGGGAGGAACTGGAGGCTGTCGGGGAAATCTGCAGGCGCCGCGGAGTTTTTGTATTCAGTGACGATATCCATTTCGATTTTGTTTTTAAGGGAGAGCATGTTTTTTTTCAGGAGGTAAAAGAAGAATACAAAGATTTCACAATTACTGCCACCTCACCCAGCAAGACCTTTAATCTGGCGGGACTTCAGCAGGCTAACATCTTCATCCCCAACAAGGAAATACGCGGAAAGATCAAGGCAGAGATCGACAAAACCGGCTACGATGAACCAAATGCGGCAGGCATCACCGCAGCAAGGGCCGCCTACGAATCGGGAGACGTGTGGTACGAGGCATGCAAATCCTACATTGCGGGTAACATCGAATTCGCAGACCGTTTCTTAAAAGAAAACTTGCCGGGAGTAAGCAAGAGTGTCACCGAAGGAACTTATCTTATCTGGCTTGATTGTCGCGGAATCTGTCCGGATCCCGAGAAACTTGACGATCTGGTGATCAATAAAGCAAAGCTCTGGCTTGACAGCGGAAAGATATTCGGTAACGCGGGAACCGGATTCCAGAGAATAAACGTGGCCTGCCCGAGAGTGGTGCTCCGTGAAGCACTGGAGCGACTGAGTGGACTATGGGGACGGGGTTAGTGGTTCATTGGACCCCCGGGACGGGGTTACCGGTCCAAAACCACACAAGTCAACATGAAACGCACATAAAACCACATAAAACTATTGACATCCCCCATAAGCAATACTATAATCAGTCTGAAACAAACAGTTTTAGACTGATTTTTTGTGGTTTTTTGACCGAAACGGTCATAACACGGAAAGGGAAGTATGGGATTCAACAGCACACGTTGCAGTAAATCAAAGCGTATTGATAAACTGGTTCACGATCTTTTTGCCAAGATGCCCGAGATCGAGTCATCCCGAGCCGTCCTTATCACCGAGTCATACAAGGCAACGGAAGGTATGCCCATAGTAATGAGGCGTGCACTTGCTTTTAAACATATCTTAGAGAATATTCCGATTATCATCCGTGACGACGAGCTTATCGTCGGTTCACAGACCATAGCTCCCAGGGGTTGTCAGACTTATCCCGAGTTTTCTTTTGAATGGCTTGAGGCCGAATTTGATACCGTAGCTACCCGCGAAGCCGATCCTTTCTATATTTCCGACAAGGCAAAGAAAGAGATAAAGGAAGCGGACAGATACTGGAAGGGTAAGACCACCAGTGAACTTGCGGCTTCCTACATGGCTCCCGAGACCCTTAAGGCCATCGATCACGCCATGTTCACACCGGGCAACTATTTCTACAACGGTGTTGGACATCTTACCTGCAAATACTGGGAAGTACTGGAACTGGGATTTGAAGGTATCAAAGCCAAAGCACAGGCCGAGATGGAATGCTGCAACGTGGGAGACGCCGATTATGCAGCGAAACATACACTGTTAGAGGCTATGATCATAAGCTGTGACGCGGTCATGACCTATGCGGAAAGATACCGTAAACTGGCACTTGCCATGGCGGATAAGTGTTCGGATCAGACACGCAAGGCAGAGCTTTCAAAGATAGCAGAGGTTCTTTCAAGGGTACCTGCGAAACCTGCCACCGGTTTTTACGAAGCCTGTCAGAGCTTCTGGTTCGTACAGCAGCTCTTGCAGCTTGAGTCATCCGGACATTCAATTTCACCCGGACGATTCGACCGGTACATGTTCCCTTATTTCAAGGCTGACATGGACAAGGGCGCGATTACAAGAGATTTTGCCCAGGAACTTATAGATTGCGTATTTGTGAAATTAAACGACCTGAATAAATGCCGTGATGCGGAAAGCGCCAAGGGATTTGCCGGATACAGCCTGTTCCAGAACATGATTGTCGGCGGACAGCACGAGAACGGTCTCGATGGCACCAACGACCTTTCCTTCATGTGTATAGACGCATCAATGCACGTATTTCTGCCCATGCCTTCTTTGTCCATCAGAGTATGGAACGGTTCGCCTTACGAACTTCTCATGAGGGCGGCAGAGCTTACCCGCACGGGAATCGGACTTCCCGCATATTACAACGACGAAGTCATCATCCCTTCGCTTATGAGCATGGGACTTACCTTACAGGAAGCAAGAGATTACGACATCATCGGCTGCGTGGAACCTCAGAAAGCCGGCAAGACCATGGGCTGGCACGATGCAGCGTTCTACAACATGTGCAGACCTCTTGAACTTGTATTCTCAGACGGTGAGGATGCGGGAGAGCAGATCGGTCCTCACACCGGCAATGTGGAGGATTTCAAGACCTTCGACGAATTCTACGATGCATATAAGACTCAGCAGAATTACTTTATTTCACTTCTTGTAAATGCTGACAATTCAATAGATAAGGCTCATGCAGAGCTTGTACCCCTTCCTTTCCTTGCAAGTCTTCTTGATGACTGCATGAAACGGGGACTTACTCCCGAGCAGGGCGGTTGTGTATATAATTTCACGGGCCCTCAGGGATTTGGTATCGCCAACATGGCAGATTCGCTCTACGCCATTAAGACACTTGTTTACGAGCAAAAGAAAATCACCATGGCAGAGCTTAAGAAAGCCCTTCTTTTTAACTACGGCAAGGGCACTCCGGCTCCGGTCATCCGTGAATTTGCGGGGCGTATCGCTTCCGAGTTTGTTCGTCAGGGCGTAACTCCCGATCCCATGCAGGTGAAGGCGCTTACGGAGAAGGTCCTTTCCGAATCCGTATCGGATGCGGACAGAGAAAACTTTGACAGGATCCTTAAGCTTATTAAGGAAGTTCCCAAATTTGGTAACGATATCGATGAAGTCGATCTCTTTGCAAGAGATGTGGCTTATACCTATACAAGGCCCCTTCTTAATTACAGAAATCCCAGGGGCGGAAGGTTCCAGGCCGGATTATATCCCGTATCCGCCAATGTGCCTTTAGGAGCCGCAACCGGTGCAACTCCCGACGGTCGTCTGGCGGGAATGCCGATAGCAGACGGTGTTTCACCTACAGCAGGCAACGATGTGAACGGTCCAACGGCCTGTGCCAATTCCGTAGCCAAGCTTGATCACGGGATCGCAAGCAACGGAACACTTTTCAACCAGAAGTTCCATCCAAGTGCCCTCGCGGGTGACGAAGGACTTCACAAATTCGTTGATCTGATACGCACCTTCTTTGACAAGAAGGGAATGCACATGCAGTTCAACGTGGTGTCGAGAGAAACACTTCTCGATGCACAGAAACATCCTGAGAATTACAGACACCTGGTGGTAAGGGTCGCAGGTTACTCCGCGTTGTTTACCACCCTTTCCAAGAGCCTTCAGGATGATATCATCAGACGTACTGAGCAGGCTTTTAACAGATAGAAAGTACGGAAGGCACAGAATGGACGATTTGGAAGTTAAAGGAAGGATCTTTGACATACAGAGATACAGCATCCACGATGGGATTGGAATTCGCACAATAGTGTTCCTTAAGGGCTGTGCAATGCGCTGTAAGTGGTGCTGCAATCCCGAATCCCAGAGTCACGAGATCGAGACCATGACGGTACTTGGAGAACCTAAGACCGTGGGAAGGGATGTGACCGTCGCCGAAGTCATGGATATCGTTGAACGTGACAGGCAGTATTACTACAGAAGCGGCGGAGGATTGACCCTTTCCGGCGGAGAAAGCCTTCTTCAGCCTGATTTCGCGAAGGCCTTGTTAAAAGAAGCCAAGCGCCGTGGAATCAACACGGCTATGGAATCCATGGGATTTGCGGATTTTAAGGTTATCGAAAGTATTCTTCCTTACCTTGATACATATTTGTTTGACATTAAGCATACGGATCCCGCTAAGCACGAGAAGTTCTGCGGCAAAAGAAACGACCTGATGCTTGAAAATGCAAGAAAGACAGCACTGAGCGGGCTTACGAGACTTATAGTGAGAGTTCCCGTGATCCCCACCTTTAACGATACTCCCGAGGAAATAGCAGGGATAGCGAGATTTGCGGATTCACTTCCGGGAGTTAAGGATATACACCTTCTTCCCTATCACAGATACGGAGAAGGAAAGTACGAAGGATTGAACAGACCTTACCCTATGGGCAATATCGAGACACCCACCGCAGAGCACATGGAAATGCTCAAGAAACAGGTGGAGCACGTGTCGAAGCTTGTGTGCCACATAGGTGGATGAGGAGGTTAACATAACATGGAAATAACCGGTCTTGAAGATCGTATGCGAATAATACAGGAATATGTGCCGGGTTGTCAGGTGACGCTCTGCCACATAATTGCAAGCCCCGACAAGGTGCTTTACGAGAAGCTGGGACTTGACCCGAGGATCGATTATGACAAGGCTGCTATCGGTGTCGTCACCGTAACACCTTCGGAAACGGCAATAATCATGGCGGATGTGGCACTTAAGGCCAGCGGTATCACACTGGGATTTGTGGATCGCTTCAGCGGATCACTTATAATCACGGGCTCCGTCAGCGAAGTCGAGGCTTCCATGCACGCCATGCTCGATTACACGAGAGACAGACTCAGGTACAACGTCTGTGAGATTACCAAAACATGAAGAAACTCATACTCATGGGACGGTCAATGTCCGGAAAGACCACTCTCACCCAGGCGCTTAAGGGTGAAGAGATCAGGTATTACAAGACCCAGGATGTCAAGCACTATGAAAGCTTTATCGATACCCCGGGTGAATACGCACAGAGCCACAGGCTCGGTAAAGCCCTTGCGCTTTACACCTACGAAGCCGATGTGGTGGGAATCCTGGTTGCTGCCAACGAACCTTACTCACTGTTCCCGCCGAATGTAACGGCACAGGCCAACAGGGAGTGCATCGGAATCGTGACCAAGATCGACCTGCCGGATGCCAATATCCCGCTTGCGGACAGATGGCTTTCCATCGCGGGCTGCAAAAAGATATTTCACGTTAACTCCCTTAAAGGAGAGGGCGTAGGAGATATATTAAATTATTTAAAAGAAGAGAACTAAATCGACAGAACTATTAATGAGGCCTGTAAAGGGCACGTCATCCTGAGCATGGTCATCGAATGAATATGAGATGACGTAAGTCAGCCGAAGGATCTTAAGAAGCATTAAATGCAGGAGGAATATAAAAATGGTAAACGAAATGGAAATCAAGAAACAGATCTGTGACATCGGTAAAAGAATCTACAACAGAAACATGGTTGCAGCCAACGACGGTAATATCTCCGTTAAGCTTAACGACCACGAGTTTCTTTGTACACCTACCGGCGTATCCAAGGGATTTATGACTCCCGAATATATCTGCAAGGTTGATGAAAAAGGAAATGTTATCCAGGCTAACAAGGGCTTCAAGCCTTCAAGTGAAATAAAGATGCACATGCGCGTATATGAGAAGCGCCCCGATGTAGGTGCCGTAGTACACGCTCATCCCACATTTGCAACTTCTTTTGCCATTGCGGGAATTCCCCTTACTCAGCCCATCATGCCCGAAGCCGTTATTTCTCTTGGCTGCGTGCCCATCGCTGAGTACGGTACTCCTTCAACCATGGAGATCCCCGACAATCTTGAGAAATACCTTCCTTACTTTGATGCTGTATTACTTGAGAGCCACGGCGCTCTTTCCTGGTCTACAGACCTTCTTGCAGCATATCACAAGATGGAGAGCGTTGAGTTCTATGCAGAGCTCCTTTACAAGTCAAAGATGCTCGGCGGACCCAAGGAATTCGACAAGGCTAACATCAAGAAGCTTTACGAGATCAGACGTAAATTCGGTATGCCCGGTAAGCATCCCGCGAATGTGTGCCTGAATGCAGGCAAGGACAACTGCCACAACTGCGGCGGAAACTGCAGTGGCTGCAACGATGAGGTTATGCGTACAATGCCCGGTTACAACTATGATTTCAGCAACTCCGGATCCGATTCCGTTCCTACAGCAGGCGCAGGGATCAACGAAGCAATGATCGCAGAGATCGTTCGTAAAGTTGTTTCTGAAATGAAATAACTTGTCGGTTTACATAACACTTTCTTTTTCAAGGAGACAGTCATGGAAATGTCTGAAAGCCAGTTAAAGGCTGTAGTAAGCGAGGTAATCGCCAGAGTTAATCTGAAAGCTGATTCAGCTGCAAGACACGGTGTGTTTGATGATATGAACACTGCCATCGAGAAGGCAAAAGAAGCACAGCGCATCGTCCGTGTCATGAGCATGGATCAGAGAGAAAAGATAATATCCATCATACGCCGTAAGATTAAGGAAAATGCCGAGACCATCGCGCGTATGGGTGTAGAAGAAACCGGAATGGGCAACGTGGGTGACAAGATCTTAAAGCACCTGCTTGTAGCCGAAAAAACTCCCGGAACAGAGGATATCAAGACTGTTGCATGGTCCGGAGACAGAGGACTTACGCTGGTTGAGATGGGACCCTTTGGCGTGATCGGCGCCATCACTCCCTGCACCAACCCCAGTGAGACGGTTCTTTGTAACTCAATGGGAATGATAGCCGGCGGCAATACGGTTGTTTTTAACCCTCATCCCCAGGCCATCAGGACTTCACAGTATGCCATCAATCTGGTGAACGAAGCTTCCCTGGAAGCAGGTGGACCCGACAATGTGGCAGTTACAGTTGAGAATCCCACACTTGATTCAAGCGCCATCATGATGAAGCACAAGGACATTCCGCTTCTGGTGGCTACAGGCGGTCCCGGAGTTGTTACCGCAGTACTTTCAAGCGGCAAGAGAGGTATCGGCGCAGGCGCAGGCAATCCTCCCGCACTTGTTGACGAGACAGCCGATATCAGGAAGGCAGCCAAGGACATCGTTAACGGATGTACTTTTGACAACAATCTTCCCTGCATAGCTGAAAAAGAAGTAGTTGCAGTTTCAAGTATCTGCGATGAACTTATGAAATACATGATAGAGGAGAACGGTTGCTACCTTGCTTCCAAAGAAGTACAGGACAAGCTTGCTAAGACCGTTATCACCGAAAAGGGCGCTCTTAACCGTAAGTGCGTGGGACGAAGCGCCAAGGTTCTTCTTGAGATGGTAGGCGTTAAGGCTCCCGAAGGAACCCGCTGCATCATCTTCGAAGGCCCCAAGGAACATCCTCTCATCACTACAGAGCTTATGATGCCGATCCTTGGTATCGTAAGAGCCAAAGACTTTAAGGATGCGGTTGAACAGGCTGTATGGCTTGAGCACGGTAACAGACACAGCGCTCACATCCATTCAAAGAACGTTGATCGTATCACGGAATATGCACGTGCCATCGATACTGCGATCCTTGTAAAGAACGGACCCAGTTACGCAGCTCTTGGTTTCGGAGGCGAAGGCTTCCCTACATTCACCATAGCAAGCCGTACCGGCGAGGGACTTACAAGCGCAGCTACATTCACCAAGAGAAGACGCTGCACAATGTCAGACAGTCTGTGTATCAGATGACATCTTTCGAAGGAAGATGTCAGGCCGAGTGCCGCTTGAACGGAGTAAATAGTTTCAATAAAGTGGAGAATAATATGGATATCAGTAATCAACAAATAGAAGCAATAGTCAAGCAGGTTCTTTCGAACCTTTCCGGCACCGGAGCAGCCACATCCTCCGTGTCCCATGCTTCCGGCCCCATCCCTTCCAAGGCCCGTGTTGCAATGCTCACCGAGCTTGGCAAGATGGAAGTTAAAGAATTCCCCATGCCTGAGGTTGGCGACGACGACATCCTTGTAAAGGTTGAAGGCTGCGGAATCTGCGGAACCGATTCACACGAATATAAGCGTGATCCTTTCGGTCTCATCCCTGTAGCTCTCGGACACGAGGGAACCGGTGAGATCGTTAAGCTTGGTAAGAATGTTACCAAGGACTCTGCCGGCAAGGACGTACATGTGGGCGACAAGATTGTAACCTGCATGATCTTTAAGGATAACCCCGATATCACCATGTTCGACCTTAACAAAAAGAACGTGGGCGGTGCAGATGTATACGGACTCCTCCCTGATGACGGAGTACACACAAACGGCTGGTTTGCAGATTATATTCTTGTTCGCGGAGCGCTCGGATCCACTTTCTTTAACGTATCCGATCTTGACCTCGATTCAAGAATCCTCATCGAGCCCTGTGCAGTGCTTGTACATGCTGTAGAGAGAGCCAAGAGTACCGGAATCCTTAAGTTTAATTCAAGAGTTGTTGTTCAGGGTTGCGGCCCCATCGGTCTTATCTGCGTTGCAGTACTTAAGACTATGGGGGTACAGAATATCATCACTGTAGACGGAAATCCCGCGCGTCTTGAGTTCTCAAAGAAGCTTGGCGCAACAGATACCGTTAATTTCAAGGATTACAGCGGCATCGAGGATATGGCTAAGGGCGTTGAAAGTAAATTCGGCGGACATCTTGCGGATTTTGCATTCCAGTGTACAGGAAGCCCTGCAGGCCATTCAAACATTTACAAATTCGTACGTAACGGCGGCGGCCTTTGCGAACTTGGTTTCTTTATAAACGGCGGCGACGCGACCATCAATCCTCACTTCGATATCTGCTCGAAGGAGCTTACAATCGTTGGAAGCTGGGTATACACCTTGAGAGATTATGCTACGACCTTTGACTTCCTTAAGGGAGCCAAGGCTATCGGCCTTCCCATTAGCGAACTCATCACCGACAAATATCCTTTGTCACAGGTGGATGAGGCGTTCAAGAAAGCCGCAGCACAAACCGGCCTCAAAATCGCGGTAGTAGCAGACTAAAGGAAAGATATAAGTAATGGCTGATTCAAAGAAAAAGAAAACTTCTGCCAACAGCAAACAGTCCGGGTCATTTACACAGACCAGATCGGAAGCCCCCGAGTTCCTGGGACAGTCAAAGGTTGAAGAAACAACGGTAGATGACCGCGCAGTAGGGTTTCTTGAGGTGTACGGCCTCGTGTGTGCCTTTATGGCCGCAGATGCCGGTTGCAAGGCAGCGAATGTCACCCTCGAACCCTTTGATAAAAACAAACCGGCCAATGCCGATACTCTTCCCGTTCCTCTTCTTGTTACCATCAAGTTCAGAGGCTCGGTTTCGGATGTAACGGCAGCGGTTGAAGCAGGACGCAGAATGGCAGAACAGGTAAGCGGCGTGGTTACGAGCCACATTATTCCGAGGCCCGTTGAAGATACGCTCAAGATGCTTAAGATCTGCGGCTTCGATACTAATTAGGAAAGGGAAAGAAAATGGCAGGATCATATGGACTTATAGAAGTATCCGGAGTCGTGGCAGCCATCGAATCCCTGGATGCCATGTGTAAGGCAAGCAATGTTAAGCTCCTTACATGGGAAAGAAAGCTGGGAGGAAGGCTTGTTACCCTTATTGTGGAGGGTGAGGTCTCAGATTGCAGAGCGGCGGTTGAAGCGGCCTGCAACATCACGAAGGTAAACGGACACATAATGGCTGCATACGGAGTTATCCCCGCACCTTCGGACGAAATAAAGAAAATGGTTGCTTTGTCAGCCAAACGCCTTGGCAAGGACCTCTACACAGAGCTCTTAAAGGGCGGAGAATAAACTGCTTTCTTCACCGTACAGGTGTTGAAATATAAACTTAAAAACCAAATCAATTTCATTTTTAGGAGGAAATCAAAATGACACAGGAAGCTTTAGGAATGGTTGAAACCAGAGGTCTCACAGCTGCTATCGAAGCTGCAGATACCATGTGCAAGGCTGCAAACGTAATCCTTGTAGGTACCGAGAAGATCGGATCCGGTCTCGTAACCGTTATGGTTCGCGGAGATGTAGGCGCAGTTAAGTCTGCAGTAGAAGCAGGCGCTACCAACGCTGCTCGCCTTGGTGAACTCGTTGCTCAGCACGTAATTCCTCGCCCTCACACCGATGTTGAGGCTATTTTACCGAAGATCAAATAATTGTATTTCGGTTTGTTAACGGAGGACTACTGTGAGCACTACGGGAATCGACGTTGAGTCTTTAACCCGGATGATTATCTCCTGTATAAAGGAACAGGAAGGCCATACAACGGGCTTTCCTGTCCCTGTAGGGGTAAGTAACCGTCACATCCATTTAACGGAAAAGGATGTGGAAACGCTTTTCGGACCGGGACACAAGCTCACCAAAAAGAAAGATCTTATGGGCGGACAGTTTGCCGCCGAAGAATGCTGCACAATAGTGGGGCTTAAGCTGAGAGCCATAGAAAATGTCAGAGTGCTGGGACCTACCCGGAGCAAGACTCAGGTAGAGATCAGTCTGACGGATGCGCGCAAGCTTGGCATCACAGTGCCCGTGAGAGAATCGGGTGATGTGCAGGGGTCTGCGCCTATAGCAATTGTAGGGCCCAAAGGCGCCATTTATCTTAATGAAGGCTGCATAATCGCAGCAAGACACATCCACATGTCTCCGGAGGATGCAGCAAAATGCAACCTGAAAGACGGAGATTACGTACGTGTGCGTGCGGAGAATGACCGCGGTACCGTATTTGAACATGTTAAGATCCGTGTGGACAAGAGCTTTACGCTTGAGATGCACATAGACACGGACGAAGCAAATGCCAGCACTATCAAGCAGGGAGATTTGGTTTACATAATATGATCATCGGAAAAGTAACAGGAAGCGTTGTAAGTACGCGTAAACAGGATAATCTTATCGGTAACAAGTTCATGATCATTGAACCAGTAAGCATCATGAACGGCGAAAACAGACAGGTTGTTGCCATCGACAACATAGGCGCCGGAATCGGTGAATATGTTCTTGTGGCACAAGGAAGCGCTGCCCGTATCGGTACTGGTCAGGAAGGCTCTCCCATAGATGCAGCCATCGTTGGTATCATTGACGATCCTACGCCGGAGTGGAGCAAGTAAACGTACCATGGATATCGAAACTCTCAGTAAGATACTAAGAGAAAACGGAGTAGTCGGAGCAGGTGGCGCCGGCTTTCCCACATACGGTAAATTATCGGACAAGGCTGATACTATAATTCTTAACTGTGCTGAGTGTGAACCGCTTTTGAAGCTTCACAGACAGCTTCTTTTGCTGAAATGCCGCGAGATTCTTAAGGCATTCTCCATTGTAAAAGAAACCTTAAACGCCAAGAACGCCATAATCGGTATCAAGGCCGAGTATGCGGAAACCGTGGATGCCATTGAGGCGATCCTTCCGGAGTTTAAGGGCATCACCGTTAAGAAGTTAAAATCCTCTTACCCTGCAGGTGACGAGGTTGTTCTGATCTATGAGACTACGGGAAGAGTCGTTCGTCCCGGCGGAATCCCCATAGAGCAGGGCGTTGCGGTGTTTAACGTGGAGACCATGTACAACACCTACAGAGCGTTAAATGATCATCCCGTGACTTCAAAGCTTGTGACCATAGTGGGTGAGGTTTCCGATCCCGTTACGGTAAGAGTGCCCGTCGGCATGAGCATCGGCGATGCTTTAAAGTCGGCAGGTCGCGTAACTGTGGATGATCCGGTATACCTTATCGGCGGTCCCATGATGGGAAGTTTCAAATCTTCGGCCGATCCGGTTACCAAAACTACAAATGCGATAATAGTGCTTCCGAGGGATCATAAGCTGGTCCAGCGCAAAAAAACGGACTTTAAGATCGCTAAAGCGAGAGCCGCAAGCGCGTGCTGCCAGTGTATGACCTGTACGGATCTCTGTCCCAGACATAATCTGGGACACCCCATCGAGCCTCACCTGTTTATGAGAGCGGTGGCCAACGGAGATGCAGGTAATACGGAAGCTTTTTTAAATACAATGTACTGTTCGTCCTGCGGTTTGTGTGAGAATTTCTCATGCCCCCAGGGACTTAATCCCCGTTCCATGATGGCGGAGGTTAAGAGTGAACTGAGAAAGAACGGGATCAAACCCGTACCCAAGGAACCAAAGCCCGTTAACGAGGCAAGGGAATACAGGAAGGTTCCGACCAAGAGGCTTCTGGCCCGCCTCGGATTATCCGAATATGACAAAGAAGCAAGGCTTAATGATGCGATAGTACCCGCAAACAGGGTATCCATCGGGCTGTCACAGCATATAGGAGCACCCGCAGTCCCCTGTGTGAAGGTCGGAGACCTTGTAAAAGAAGGTGACTGTATCGCAACTCCCGCTTCGGGATTATCCGTCGGGATCCACGCTTCCATTAGCGGCAGGGTATTGGAAATAAACGAAAGATTCGTTATTATAGAGAAGGAATAAAACCACATGTCTCAGGCAATCGGAATGATCGAATTTAAGACGGTGTCGGCAGGTATCACGGCGGCGGATCAGATGGTTAAGACAGCAAGCGTTAAACTGCTTGAAGCGGAAACTGTCTGCCCCGGAAAGTATATTGCCCTGATAACGGGTGAGCTTTCGGCGGTGAAGGCAGCTGTAGAGCGTGCCATGGCCACAAGACCCGACGAGTACATCGACAGTTTTGTCCTCGGTAATCCGGATGAGTCCATTTTCCCTGCTATTTACGGAACGACTCATGTAGAGAATCCCAGGGCTCTCGGAGTACTTGAAACCTACGATGCCAGTGCGATAATCGTTGCAGCGGATGTTGCAGCCAAGACCGCCATTGTTGATCTTATCGAGCTCAGGATCGCCAAGGGCATGTGCGGCAAATCATATATGCTCATTACCGGTGAAGTGGCGGCTTGCGAAGCTGCCATCGAGAAGGCCAAAGCCTCTGTCGGCGAAAACGGAATGTTCCTTGATTCCTCCGTCATCGCCAACCCCGACAGCAATCTTTGGGCCAAGATACTGTGAGGATCTTATGCTGGCAGCGGAAAGAAAACGACTGATACTTGAAAAACTGCAGGAAGACAGGAAGGTGGTAGTCTCGGAACTCAGCCTTCTTTTTGATGTTTCCGAGGAAACAATCCGGCGTGACCTTGACAAGCTTGATAAGGAAGGCCTTTGTATCAAGAGTTACGGCGGCGCGGTGTTAAACGAATCCGGCGGCGTGGAAATGCCTTTCACCGTCCGCAAAAAGAAAAACACCGACGGCAAAAGAAAGATCGCGGAGCTTGTGACGGAACTTATTTCCGACGGAGATCACATTTTTATCGATCCTTCAACCACGGGTGTTGCCATAGCTTCAGCTCTTAAACCAAAGAAACGCTTAACAGTCATTACCAATTCCATCGAAGTCCTGACGGAACTTGCGGATCAGCCCGGGTGGGACATAATCTCAACCGGCGGCACTCTTCGCGAGAATTATCTTGCTTTGGTGGGAGCCCGTGCCAAAGAAAGCATTCTTTCTTTTAACGCAGACAAGGCCATCATTTCCTGCAAGGGATTTGATATGAGAAAGGGAATAACCGACGGAAACGAGCTGTTTTCGGAAGTTAAGCAGTCCATGCTTGATTCATCCAAGGTTCACATTCTGGCGGTTGACAATTCGAAATTCGATACGGTTGCTTTTTCACAGATATGCGATTGCAACCGGGTGGATATAGTTGTAACGGATGCGAAACCCTCCGATGAATGGATGGATTTCTTTGCGGAAAAGAACATAGAGATTAAGTATCCCGGCGTGTGAGAAGGAGGAAGTTTATATGTCGCTTGAAGGTGTTATCAGAAGTAACGGTAAAGGCGCGAAGAAGGCTGCACCTACGAAGGCTCCTGCCAAGACTGCGGTAAAGGCGAAAACGACTCCGAAGGCTGCCGTGAAGACA
Source organism: Lachnospiraceae bacterium (assembly GCA_024695575.1). Taxonomy (GTDB): domain Bacteria; phylum Bacillota; class Clostridia; order Lachnospirales; family Lachnospiraceae; genus UBA1258. The sequence continues at coordinate 611 of JAILHY010000143.1, read as the reverse complement.
GAAGATAAACAGGTTAAGGAACAACCCGCAGTTAAATCTGAAACAAAAGCTGTAACGGGGCAGAAGATCTACACGATCACGGATGAACTGCCGGTATATTTGCTGTAAATCAACATATACAAGGATAGGTACATTATATGTCAAAATATTATCTCGCCATAGATATAGGCGCATCCTCCGGACGTCATATCCTCAGCCATATCGAGAATAACACCATGGTAACCGAGGAAATTTATCGCTTCGAGAACGGCAACAAGGAAGTTAACGGCACTCTCATCTGGGATACGGATTCTTTGTTTAAGAGCATTCTTACGGGCATGCGTAAGTGTAAAGAGATCGGCAAGATTCCTGTTTCCGTGGGTATCGACACATGGGGTGTCGACTTTGTTCTTTTGGATGAAAATGACAAGATGCTGGGTCCTGCCGTAGCCTACAGGGATTCGCGTACCGAAGGCATCGATAAGGATGTGTACAAAGCGATTCCAGAGGATGAGCTATATGCTCGCACCGGTATTCAGAAACAGCCTTTTAACACAATCTATCAGTTAATGGCAGTTAAGGTTAAGCAGTCGGAGCTTTTGAACAAGGCTCATGCCATGCTGATGATCCCG
>JAILHY010000139.1 GCA_024695575.1 Lachnospiraceae bacterium | reverse complement strand
CACTATGGAACAATATAAAGTTACAGGGATGAGCTGTGCCGCCTGCCAGGCGAGAGTCGAGAAGGCAGTAAGCGCGGTAGACGGTGTTGAAAGCTGTGCGGTGAGCCTTCTTACCAACTCCATGGGAGTTGAGGGTTCTGCTCGTCCGGAGGATATAATTGCAGCTGTGGAGGCCGCAGGGTATGGAGCCAGCGTCAAAGGCGAAAGTGGAGCAAGAGCGGCATCGTCTGAGGATTCATTAAAAGATACCGAAACTCCCATAATGAAAAAGCGGCTGATTGCCTCAGTAGTTCTTTTGATCCCGTTATTATATGTATCAATGGGACATATGCTGTGGGATTGGCCTCTGCCCGGATTTATGGATGGCAATCACGTAGCTATGGGCCTGTATCAGCTCTTATTATCGGGGCTTGTGCTGGTTATCAACCAGAAATTCTTTATCAGCGGTTTCAGAGGTCTTATTCACAGATCCCCGAATATGGATACCCTGGTGGCGCTTGGAGCTGCAGCTTCTTTCGCTTACAGTGTGGTTGCACTCTTTGGCATGACGGGAGCTGTAGTAGATGGCAACGAAGAGCTTGTCATGTACTACATGAATCAGTTTTACTTCGAAGCTGCGGCAATGATACTTACGCTGATCACTGTAGGTAAGATGCTGGAAGCAAGATCCAAGGGAAAGACCACAAACGCCCTCAGGAGCCTGATGGATCTTTCGCCCAAAACCGCAGTAATAATGCGAAATGGGGCCGAGGTAACCGTTCCGATAGAAGCAGTTAAAGTGGGTGACAGATTTGTCGTAAGGCCCGGTGACAGTATACCCGTGGACGGTATAGTCGAAGAAGGCGAGAGCGCTGTTAATGAATCGGCGCTTACCGGGGAGAGCGTTCCGGTGGAGAAGAACATAGGCGACACCGTATCTGCAGCCACTATCAATACTTCGGGATATATGGTCTGTGAGGCAACAAGGGTTGGCGAGGATACCACACTTTCGGCCATCATCAGAATGGTAAGCGATGCGGCGGCGACCAAAGCACCCATCGCCAAGATCGCTGACAAGGTTTCAGGTGTGTTTGTACCTGCGGTTATCGGAATCGCGCTTGTGACATTTTTCGCCTGGCTCCTGGCGGGACAGACCGTTGGATACGCTATTGCCAGAGCTGTATCTGTTCTTGTTATAAGTTGTCCATGTGCTCTGGGCCTTGCAACACCTGTAGCAATCATGGTCGGAAACGGAGTAGCTGCCAAGACCGGTATTCTTTTTAAAACCGCAGCTTCTTTGGAGCAGGCAGGCAAGACTCAGATAATTGCTTTGGATAAGACCGGAACCATCACGACAGGTGAGATGAAGGTTACCGACATCCAGCCTCTGGGCGAAGCCACGGAAAGGGAACTGCTGGAAGTTGCCTACGCTCTTGAATCGAAGAGTGAGCACCCTATCTCCAGAGCAGTTACGGATTATGCCAAAGAAAACGCAGCCCCCCTTAAGGAAACCACTGAGTTTGAAGTCCTGTCGGGGAATGGCCTCAGAGCAAAACTTGACGGAGATGTCATAAACGGTGGAAGCTCCAAGTATATTGCCGGACTCTTGGGCGGATTAAGTCATGAGACGGACGCGATCATCAAGAAGCTTGCCATGGAAGGTAAGACGCCGATCCTTTTTGCCGGGGGTAACGCACTTCTTGGAGTTATCGGAGTATCGGATGTGATAAAAGAGGATTCACCGGAAGCCATTTCGGAACTTAAGAAACTGGGAATCCATACAGTGATGCTCACAGGTGACAATGAGGTAACGGCAGCAGCCATTGCGGACCAGGCCGGAGTTGATGAGGTCATTGCTTCAGTAAAGCCTGATGGCAAAGAAGCCGTTATAAGACAGCTCATGGAACATGGTGTTGTGACCATGGTGGGAGACGGTATAAATGATGCGCCTGCTCTTACCGCTGCGAATCTTGGAATCGCTATCGGTGCAGGAACGGATGTGGCCATAGACGCGGCTGATGTGGTTCTTATGAAGAGCAGCATAAAGAATGTTGCGGCAGCCATCAGGATTTCAAAGAGCACTCTTAGAAATATCCATGAGAATCTGTTTTGGGCCTTTTTCTATAACGTGCTGGGAATCCCGCTGGCAGCAGGCTGCTATATAGCTGCTTTCGGCTGGGAACTGAATCCCATCTTCGGGGCAGCGGCCATGGGGCTTTCAAGCTTCTGCGTGGTATCCAATGCACTGAGGCTTAACTGGGTTAAGCCCTATGTAAGAAAGAGAGATAGATCGGTTAAAAATCCTGTAACAGGGACATTAATAGAACAGAAAATCGAAAAGGAGAATAACGAAATGAAGATCAAAGTAAACGGAATGATGTGTGGACACTGCGAAATGCACGTAAAGAAGGCTCTTGAGGCAATCGACGGGATCGACAGCGTTGTAGCATCTCACGAGGAGAACCTGGTTACCATTACCAATTCCAAGGACGTAGATGAGGCAGCGATCAAGGCTGCGGTTGAGGAAGCCGGATACGAATATGTCGGATTGGTTTGATGTACCCGCAGAGGGTGTTGAATAAAAACTTTCCGGTAAGGAAAAATTTTAACTAACCAACTGGATAATCGTTATGTTACAATATAACAGGTCCTGATATAGAATTTAGTCATAAGCAAGCATATTAAATGAAATGTGAGGAAAAGATATGTCTGATAAAATGACTGAAAGAAAGAACTATAAGGACCTGTTAAAGGAAAAGGAGTACAGTAAGCTCCTGTTTGCGAATCTCGTGAACAGATTCAAGCTGTAATAGAAGCGTGGAACGGGCAGAAGAAATAGCTGCCCGTTTTTTGTGTTATTGAGTATAATGGTGTAGAATTGGTTTAGATTATTTCCCGACTAATTTTGTAGTGAATAATGATGAAATCTTCTACATAGATGTGGAGGAACACAAATAATGTTAGACAAAGAAGGTTTTAACCTTTGGGCTGATGGCTATGATGCAGCCGTCGGCCTTTCCGATGAAGAAAACACTTATCCTTTTGCAGGATATAAGGAAGTTCTTGGAACCATATTCCGTGAGATCATGTCAAAGAAAAATGCCAGGGTTCTCGATATCGGTTTTGGAACAGGGACGCTGACTACCAAACTCTACGAGAATGGATGTGAGATCTATGGGCAGGACTTTTCCCAGAGAATGATAGAACTGGCCAAGGATAAGATGAAAAATGCCCATCTCTATCAGGGAGATTTTTCGGAGGGTCTGGTGAAAGAACTTGCAGATTGCAAATTTGATTTTATCGTTGGGACATACTCGTTTCATCATCTGACGGAAGAACAAAAGCTTACATTTATAAAATCTCTGCTTGAAAGATTGAATGAAGGCGGAAAGATCTTCATAGGAGATGTTGCTTTTGAAACAAGAGCCGAACTGGAAAAATGCAAAGAAGAAGCCGGTGACGAGTGGGACGAGGATGAGAATTATTCCGTGATAGAAGAATTAAGAAAAACATTTCCCGGAGTAAGATTTACAAAGAAATCCTACTGCGCCGGAGTGATCGAAATAAAGGATGGCAGAAATTAATGAACTTTTTTAAAGTAACAATTCTCGAATCTAAAGCATATTCTGACGAGTTATCTTTTTGACCACGCCCGCAAAAAAAATAACAATAGGGGCAAAGGAGAGGACGGAACATGGAAACAAAGATCACAATCGTAGTTGATAATAAATCGAGTGACGGTATACCGGGCGAATGGGGGCTTTCCATCCTGGTTGAGTACGCAGGCAAAAGAATCCTTTTGGATGCAGGCGCTTCGAATCTCTTTCTTGAGAACATGAAAACGCTTGGATTTGAGGTTTCCGATGTGGATTACGCGGTACTCAGCCATGCCCATTATGATCATGCCAACGGACTGCCGGCGTTTTTCGAAAATAATGAAAAAGCAAAGCTCTACATAAGAGAACATACGGACGCTGATTGCTATTCTAAGAAAGTTCTTTTCAAAAAATACATCGGTATCCCGCGAGGAATGCTTAAAAAGTACGCAGACAGGATAGAATCGGTATCAGGCGATTATAAGCTCATGGACGGAGTGTGGCTCATACCCCATAAAACACAGGGGCTTGAAAGCATAGGAAAGCGGGAGCTTATGTTCAGAAAGACCTCCCGCGGCTGGGTGCCGGATGATTTCTCCCATGAGCAGAGTCTGGTGCTTGACACGGATAAGGGGCTTGTAATACTTAATTCCTGCTCCCATGGCGGCGCGGGGAATATAATAAATGAGGTAAAGTCGACGTTTCCGGACAAAAAGGTTTACGGACTCATCGGCGGATTACACCTTTTTAACAAATCGGAGGACGAGATCAAGGAAGTCGCAGGCAAGATACGCGACACCGGCATAGAGTACATCTGCACGGGACATTGCACCAAAGAAAGGGCTTTCGGGATCCTGAAGGAGGAACTTGGCGACGTGGTGGATCAGATGAAAGTGGGATACCGGATGGTGATCTGAATGATTTCGCGAATGAATCTTAAAAAGAATCTTGCATTTGCTATGAAAGTACTGCTGGCCGCCGTTGTGGCGATCATTGTGGCGGATCTGTTTAAGCTTCGATTTTCCGTATCTGCGGGGATCGTTGCCATTCTTTCGGTTGCCTACACCAAGAGAGAGACGGTGAAGACCGCGGTTAACAGATTTCTTGCTTTTATCGCTGCCCTTCTTATCGCGGCGGCGTGCTTTAATCTCATAGGTTACACAGTCTACGGCTTCTTTGTCTATCTTGCGTTGTTTATCATCCTTTGCGTGCTTTGTGGATGGAACAGCGCTATGGCCATGGATTCGGTGCTTATTTCACATTTTCTGACCTTCGAGGCTATGGATATCCCTGCTCTTTCAAACGAGCTGGGACTTTTTGTAATTGGCGTGGGATGCGGGATGGTTGCCAATATCTTCCTGCACAGCGACAAGGCTTACATGGACAGAATGAAAAAGGAAACCGACGACCTCATTAAGCAGGCCCTTCACAGGATGTCCCTTCGCATCATTGATCCTGATATGCCCGGTTACGACGGAAGCTGTTTTGATAAGCTTCGTGAGACTTTGGATGAGGCAGCAGCCATGGCCCGCACCAACCATATGAACGAGCTTGGCGGGGGATCGGTTTCTGATATTGAGTACATTGCCATGCGCGAGGCTCAGGCCGACACATTGTTTGAAATATACAAGCATCTTAGCAAGATAGAGACAGTGCCCATTACCGCGGGTATTTTGTCTGCTTTTTTTGAGAAAGTATCCGCGGAGTATTCCATGGACAATACGGTTGAAGGGTTGTTAAAGGACTTTTCGGAATTGGACCGCGAAATGAAGGATAAGCCCCTTCCCACAGACAGGAAGGAGTTTGAGGACAGGGCACGCCTCTTTGCCATCATGCGAGGCCTTGAGGATTTCCTCAATATCAAGAAAGATTACATTAATGCAAAAAGAAATTGAGAACCGGAGGTTTTATGAGTACAAGGGTTGAAATGATCAGCGATTTTTATGCGAACTATCCGGAGGATACAAGGCTTGAGCGCAGCAGGCGCGGGCAGCTTGAATTCTTCGTTACGATGGACTATATTCACCGCTATGCTGGAAAGGAATCCAAGGTTATCGAGATTGGAGCCGGCACCGGAAGATATTCCATAGCTCTTGCCAAAGAAGGCATGGACGTGACCGCGGTCGAGCTAACGGAGAGCAATTTCGCAATCCTTAAGCAAAACGGTGAGGGAATAGCTAATATCAAGCCTGTTCAGGGAGATGCGACAGATTTGTCATGTTTCGCTGACGATTCTTTTGATGTGACCCTTGTTTTCGGTCCCATGTATCACCTCTATGACAAGGCAGATATCGACAAGGCCATCGACGAGGCGATCCGCGTGACTAAGAAGGACGGAGTCATTCTTTTTGCTTTTATCTCGGTCTATGCCATCATGTATGCTAACTACCTGTCCGGCAACTGGGGCGAGGGTGAAGAAGAAAACTTCACGAAAGACTATAAGATCCGCCATTTCCAGGAGCAGATGTTTACAGGTTACGATATCTCCGAATTTGAGGCATTGTTTGATAAGAAACCGGTAGAGTGGATCACGACGGCAGGTGTGGACGGCATGTTGGAGGCGATCCAGGTTCGGCCTGACTTTGCTTTTTCGGATGAGGATTTCGAAGCTTTCAAGAAGTGGTACCTGGCATTCGCAGAAAAACGCGAACTCCTAGGAAGCACCAACCACTTGCTTTATATCTGCAGAAAATAGGAGGAAGCGATCCATGACACTCGAAACGGAAAGACTGATCCTTCGGCCGTGGGAAGAGACGGATGCGGAGGAATGCTATAAATACGCCAAGGATCCCCAGGTGGGTCCTGCAGCAGGGTGGTCGGCGCATAAGGATATAGAGAATACGAAAGAAGTGATCAAGAATATCCTCATGGTGCCCGAAACCTACGCCATAGTACTTAAGAAAACCGGGCTGCCCATCGGAAGTATCGGTCTTCATTCAAACAGCGATCTTGCGTCTAAAGAAGATGAGGCTGAGCTTGGATACTGGCTTGGCGCACCGCACTGGGGACAGGGATTTGTTCCGGAGGCTTCCAGAGAGATGCTCAGACATGCCTTTGAGGATCTGGGCCTTAACCGGGTCTGGTGCGGCTATTATGACGGGAACGAAAAGTCCAGGCGCGTTCAGCAGAAACTTGGCTTCAAGCACCAGTGGACAACGGAGAACGTGCCGGTTCCCCAGATGAACGAAACCCGCCGGGGCGTTGTGAATCGCATTACGAAAGAAGAATGGGAGCGGCTTTACAAGAGGATCGAAGGAAAGCGCATTGTTCTTCGCAAGGCCAGGGAAGGCGATTACAAGTCCATGATGGAGAACGTCTGGAATGATGAGAAAGTCTACAAGTGGATGCTTTTTACCCCCACCCGCACCGAGGAGGAGGCAAAAGAAAGATATCTCATGAGCATCAAGTTTCAGAGTTTTCACTTCGCTTACTATGTTGCACTCAAAGAAAACGATGAAGCCATAGGCCAGTGCGGAATGAGGGAACTGTCACCCGGGCATTTCGACGAATGCGGGATTGCGATCGGAAGAAAGTACCAGGGGAAGGGCTACGGCAAGGAGGTAGTGGAACTTCTTCTTGAGCTTGCTTTTAAAGATCTTGGGGCCGTGGACTTCCAGTACGGATACTTTCAGGATAATTTAAGGTCAAAGAAAGTGGCCGAGTATTTCGGCTTCAAATATAACCACACCGAGGAAATGACCCGCCAGTGGGACAACTCAGTTAAGCTCATCGACTCCTGCCTGCTCACAAGGGAGGAATACTTCAGTAAGATAGCTTTAAATTGAATATGAACAAAAACAAACGCGCCAAAATCGACACAATAATCAAGATTTGGCGCGTTTGAATACCAAAATCGTCGACAAACGCGCCAAAAGTGATAAAAAATCCGGTTGACGGCGCGTTTGAATTTTGTCATCCTGAGCGACCGTTAGGGAGTCGAAGGATCTTATATGACACAGCAGCATGCAGGGTTATTCACTATGAAAAGGTTTGATTTGTGTATACATTAGTGGAAAAAGAATGCTAAAAATGTTAAAAGTTTATAATGGTAAAGTGAAGAACAAGCAGCTTCTATAAGTCGATAAGCGAGGATCTTAAGAAAGCACTACCTGATGTTAAATCTTTTTCTCCGAGAAATCTGCTTTATATGCATCAATTCTTTAGTCTATACTCACTTGAGGACATTACGCCACAAGTTGTGGCGCAAATGGAAATCTTCTCAATTCCGTGGGGGCACCACCGACTTATCATTGATAAATGTAACGGGGACAGGGATAAAGCATTATTCTATGTCGAGAAAACAATCGAAAACTCATGGTCCCGCGCAACTCTCTTAAACTTCCTCGACACAAAACTCTTTGAACGCTAGGGGAAGGCAATATCATACTTTGAAAAAACACTTCCAGCTCTACAGAGTGATATGGCACAGGAAATGACCAAGGATCCGTATAATTTTGATTTTCTGACATTGACACAAGGCTACTATATCATCCTTGGAATTGAGCGTGGATTATGATTCTATATCAGTATATGTACAGAGCTATTTAGAGACAATAACGCCAACAATAGAATTGATTAAGACCCGCTCGTCTTTCGTGTCATCCTGAGCGACCGTTAGGGAGTCGAAGGATCTTATATGACACAGTAGCAGGCGGGGATATTCACTATGAAAAGGTTTGATTTGTGCATACATTAGTGGAAAAAGAATGCTAAAAATGTTAAAATTTATAGGTCGAGTGCAACCATAGAAATTGTCCCCAACTTGCGGAACAATTTGCTTTAAATCTTATATTCCTGTATCAACCGGAGAATTATATGATTGTCTATGATGGACTGAAAACGGATTTTTTATCAAGCTGCGAGAATGATTCTATAGCCATTGAGATAGAGGAGAACATTCTTAATAAACTAGGTAAACATACGCCTAAGGCAGAGTTCCGCGCCTGGGAAAATTCTCTCAACTATATGTATAAGGTATTAAACGATGACGATATTCCGGCCGACGCAGGTATCGCTATCGAATTTAATATTCCCCAGACCTCAAAGCGTGTTGACTTTATGATCTCCGGATATGACAGCTCTGAAAATCCGGGAATGGTTATTATTGAACTTAAACAGTGGGATTCACTAAGTGAGGTACGCGGTGCTGATGCCCTGGTCGAGACATTTGTCGGCGGTGGCAATCACCGAGTGGTTCATCCTTCATATCAAGCCTGGTCTTATGCACAACTGATCCTTGACTATAATCACGAGGTTCAGTCAAGGAACATAAGGCTTTCACCGTGTGCTTGTCTGCACAATTATATCCGCCATGAAAATGATCCGTTGGATTCGGAACAGTATAAGGACTATATTGATGAGGCTCCGGCATATACCAAGGGTCAATTGCGGGAACTCAGGGATTTCATTAAAACCTCGATAAAGAAAGGCGATAGAAAAGACATTCTTTATCTGGTTGATAAAGGAAAGATCAGGCCTTCCAAGAGCTTACAGAATGTAATCGGATCTATGCTCAAAGGAAATCGTGAGTTCATCATGATTGATGAGCAAAAGGTGGCATATGAGGAGATTCTCAGGCTGTCTTTGCAATGCCAGAAGGACTACAAGAAGCGCACAGTTATCGTTCGCGGAGGCCCCGGGACAGGGAAGACTGTTATTGCGGTAAACTTGTTGGCGGAGTTGACCCAGAGAGATCAGCTCGTGCAATATGTGTCAAAGAACAGTGCGCCGCGTCAGGTTTATCTTAAAAAACTTAAGGGGCAGATAAAGAAATCCAGTGTAGACAATATGTTCAAGGGCTCGGGGACGTACGTTGATTGTGGAAATAATGTGGCCCATACATTGCTTTGTGATGAAGCACACAGATTAAATGCCAAATCAGGTATGTTCCATAATCTTGGTGAAAACCAGATACGCGAGATAATTCATGCCGCATTCTGTAGCGTTTTCTTTATAGATGAGAGTCAAAGAGTAACAATGGATGATATAGGATCTGTGGGCGAAATCGAGAAGTGGGCCAGAGAAGAAGGATCTGAACTTCATTATCTTGAACTGGAATCACAGTTTAGATGTAACGGATCCGATGGATATCTGGCATGGCTTGACGACGTACTCGATATACGAGAGACTGCCAATTATGATCTTGATGGGATTGACTATGATATTCGCATATGTGAATCACCGGAAGAAATGCGTGAGCTGGTTATTGAGCGAAACAGAGTAGCTAACAGAGCCAGAGTGCTTGCTGGTTACTGCTGGGAGTGGATGAAGTCGGAAGCGAACAATACGGAATACCATGATATTAAGATAGGCAATTTTGAAATGAGCTGGAATCTTGGAAGCGGCGAACCCTTTGCTGTCAGTGATACATCCATTAACGAGGTTGGATGCATTCACACATCACAGGGGCTCGAATTTGACTATGTCGGTGTGATCATGGGTGACGACATACGTTACGAGAATGGCCATGTGGTCACAGATTTTACCAGAAGAGCAAAGACTGATCAATCGCTTAAGGGAATCAAGAAACTCTATCAGGAATCACCTCTTGAAGCCAAGAAGAGGGCTGATGAGATAATAAAGAATACATACAGGACATTACTCACAAGGGGTATGAAGGGGTGTTACATTTACTGCACCGATCAGGGAATGGCTTCATATCTGAAAAAACGATTGGAGAAAGCAAAAGTTGAAACAGGAAACCATAGATAGAATCAGAAAATTTACGGAAGACCGTGATTGGGATCAGTTTCATTCACCGGTAAATCTGGCAAAATCTATCGTAATAGAGGCAGCAGAATTACTTGAGTGTTTCCAATGGTCCGATGAAGAATACGATTTAGGACATGTCCGTGAAGAACTTGCCGACGTCATGGTTTATTGCCAGAATCTGCTGGATAAACTTGGGCTCGATGCGGACGAGATCGTAAATGCCAAGATGACTCAGAACGAAGCAAAATATCCCGTTGATAAAGCAAAGGGAAGTGCGGCAAAGTATGACCAGTTGTAAGTTGGGGGAATCGTATGGTTTTACTGGTAATTGATATACAAAAAGGAATAACTGACGAGAGGCTTTATAACTTCGCGGAATTCATTGATAACACTTCAAGGATTATAGAAACGGCGAGAAAGAATCATGTTGAAGTAATATATGTCCAGCACGATGATGGACCCGGCTCAGGTTTTTCTTTTGGTGACGATGATTTTGAAATAGCGGAACAGGTTAAACCGGCGGCAAATGAAAAGATCTTTTATAAGACCATTAACAGTTGCTTTGGCAATGCTGAACTGGTGGATTACCTGAAAAGCATAGGCCAGAAGCAGTTAATGATTGTTGGCCTGCAGACCAATTTTTGTATTGATGCATCAGTTAAATCTGCTTTTGAAAGAGGCTACGAGGTAATAATACCGGAAGGAACCAATTCGACATTTGATAACGAATACATGGATGCGGAGACAACATACAGGTACTATAACGAAATGATGTGGCCTAAACGGTTCGCTAAGTGTGTTTCTCTCGATGAAGCAATATCGTTGCTATGAAATGGCGCCCCTGTCAGCATATGCCGGCAGGAGGGTTATGTGAAGATATTTCTGCGGCATCACCACAAACACTCGTCTTTCGTGTCATCCTGAGCGACCGTTAGGGAGTCGAAGGATCTTAAATGATACAAATGATGGTAAATCCTGAGGAGTGATGTATTAAATATGACCGGTTATGATTCCAAACTTAACAAGACAATTCGAGTTGTCGCCGCAGTAATATGTGACAGCCTCGCCAATAAGAAAAGCATATTCGCTACTGCACGCGGATATGGAGATTATAAAGGACAGTGGGAGTTCCCGGGCGGCAAGATAGAAGCTGGAGAGACACCACAGCAGGCCTTAATCCGTGAGATAAGAGAAGAGCTGACGGCTGAGATCAAAGTCGGCGATCTCATCACAACCATAGAATATGATTATCCGACGTTTCACCTCTCAATGGATTGTTTCTGGGCTGAGATTGAGTCAGGAGAGCTGGTTTTAAAAGAAGCAGAAGCAGCGAAGTGGCTCAATAAGAATAATATCGACAGTGTACAGTGGCTCCCGGCGGATCTGGAGCTTGTAGAATTGATCAAAATGATGTAGTTGGATTGACGATGAGTATGTTAGATATTATTATTTAAAGGTTATTGCGAACTATGAGTCGATCCTGGGGATATACAATGAAAAGTTGAAGGGTTACAGTCACAAAGATCAAAAGCCATATTGGCATTGATAAATATATTTAAAAAGGGGAGATTTTTATGATCAAATTCAGTGAGATTCAGTATCAGCGCCCGGACATCGAGGAGCTGAAGAATCTGGTAGTCGAGGCTACGCGGAAAGTCAGGGAGGCTAAGAGCGTAGACGAGGTTAAGGAGGCCTACTACTCGGTACAGGAAAAGGAAAAGTTTTCCGATACCATGTTCACGGTCTGCCACGTTCGTAACACCATCAATACGAAAGACGAGTTCTATGACGCTGAGATTAAATGGCTGCGAGAAGAATTCGCAAAAACCATTCCTCAGTTTAACGCTTGGCAGAAAGCACTTGCGGAGTCCAAATTCAGAAAAGAACTTGAAGCAGAATTCGGACCTCAGTTGTTCAAACTCATCGATGCAGAGCTTATGACCAGCGACGAGCGCATCATTCAGGAAACCATCAGAGAGGGAGAACTTCGCCAGGAATATCAGAAGACCACAGCAGCCGCTACCACGGAATTCCGCGGAGAACAGTGCAATTTCTACGGCCTTTTAAAGCACATGCAGAGCACCGACAGAACTGAGCGTAAAGAAGCTTTCGAGGCATGGGCCAAGCTTTATGAGAAGATAAGCGGAGACCTTGAGTCTATTTACGGCGAGCTCGTTAAACTTCGTGCTGCCAAGGCCAAGAAAATGGGCTTTGACTCATATACCGAGATGGCCTATGTAGAGCGCAGACGCTTTGATTACACAAAAGAAGATGCGGCAAAATTCCGCGAGCAGGTTCGCACCATCATCACTCCTGCAGTGGCTGAGATCCACGAGGCACAGCGTAAGCTCCTTGGAGTAGACAAGCTCCGTTATTATGATGAGAGCCTCAGATTCCCGGAGGGTAATGCTGTTCCCATCGGCACCATGCAGGAACTTGTTGAAAAAGCAAGACAGATGTACCGCGCAATGAGCAAGGAAACCGGAGAATTCTTCGATTTCATGAAGGAATACGAGCTCTATGATCTGGAAACCAAGCCCGGCAAGCACATGGGCGGATATATGACCAGACTGCCCATTTATCAGGCTCCTTTTATCTTCAGTAATTTTAACGGAACAGAAGCTGATGTGGACGTGCTGACCCACGAAGCAGGACACGCATTCCAGGGATATCTTGCCATGAGATCCATAGATATCAGTGCTCTTTCCGGTTCAACCTCTGAGATCAACGAAGTACATTCCATGTCCATGGAGCATTTTGCTTACCCCTGGATGGAGTCTTTCTTTGGCGATAATTCCGAGAAATATATTACCGCCCATCTTATCGGAGCAATAGGCACCATCCCTTATCTTGTAAGCGTGGATGAATTCCAGCACGAGGTTTATGCTAACCCCGACATGACTCCCGCACAGTGGCGTGAAGTCTGGCACAAGATCGAAAAGAAATACATGCCCTGGAGAGATTACGACGGCAACGCGTTCCTGGAGGAAGGCGGATTCTGGATGCAGAAACTCCACATCTTCCTTTATCCTTTCTATTACATCGAGTACGCACTTGCACAGATCTGCGCATTCCAGTACTACAACCGCATGACAGAAAACCGTGAAGAGGCATGGAACGATTATCTGAGACTGTGTCGCGCCGGCGGAACCAAGGGATACTTTGAACTCCTTGAGATCGGTAATCTTTTGAATCCTTTCAAGGATGGCACAGTTGAGAAGAGCACCGCACGCGTGATCGAGGAGATCAGAAAGCGCTACATCAAATAAATAGAGGAGCTTTCGGAATGTTAAACGTAAGACGAGCTGATAAAAAAGATATACCAAGGATCCTTGAACTGCTGGTTCAGGTTGACATGGTACACCATGAGGGAAGGCCGGACCTCTTTAAGGGTCCTGCCACCAAATATAATGCTTCCGAGCTTGAAACCATCATCGGGGATGATACAACACCGGTATTTGTCTGCGAAGAGGATGGAAATGTAGTGGCACACGCTTTCTGTATACACAAGCAGATTCTGGGCGATTCGGTACTGACGGACGTAAGGACGCTTTACATAGATGACATCTGTGTCGACGAAACCTGCCGCGGCAAAGGTGCAGGGCGCGCAGTATATGAACATGTACTTGAATATGCCAAAGAAAAAGGTTTTTACAATGTCACACTGAATGTGTGGGCCTGCAATACCGGAGCGCAGAAATTCTACGAGGCAATGGGCATGAAGCCCCAGAAGATCGGCATGGAAGTGATTCTTTAAGGATTCTTTTCCAAGGCAAATAAAAGGAGACCAAAATGGAAACAGCTTATTACACCGTCTATGATTTCGACGGCGATTATGTACATCTTAAAAGAACGGATATTGAATCGGACGACCTGAAACTTGTGGCGCGTGCGCTTCTTCCACCCGAGATTGTGGAAGGAAGCGAACTCAAATATGAAATGATGCAGTACGAACTTCTGAAGTCGATAAGGACTACAAAGAAGCCTTAGATCATGTTCTTCAATTATAAAGACCGGATATTTTAAGAAGCCACAGGGATTTGCCCTGTGGCTTCTTTTTTGATGGAAAAACGGCAGAATCCTGCATATTTTGTTGACTTTCTGCATCCATCATCTATAATATGGTTGGTGGTATAGCCACACACCAAAAACATGTTTCAAAAGGAGAGACAGATATGGATGCTAAACGCTATGACGTCATAGTGGTCGGCGCGGGAAACGGGGGTTTGTCAGCGGCGGCGTATATGGCGAAGGCCGGCAAAAAGGTTTTGCTTCTTGAAAAGCACAATCTTCCCGGCGGATGCGCAACAAGTTTTGTCCGTGGCAGATTCGAGTTCGAGGCTACGCTTCACGAACTGTGCCAGATGGGCAAGGAGAAAGGTGCCGTAAGAAAGCTTCTTGACGAAGATTACGGCGTTGATGTTGACTGGGTTCCCATCAACGAGGCCTTCAGTTCAATCAGTACTGAGGAAGGAAAGGCCTTCAGAGTCTACATGCCCGACGGAGTAAAGGAATTCGTCGACGCAATGGAGAGCTATGTTCCCGGAAGCCGCAAGTCCATGGAGACCGTAATGGAACTATCACGTATGATCTGCGACGGAGTTGACTGGCTTGCTAAGTATCACAACGAGCCCGAAGGAATTCATAAGGTTGAAATGCTTCTTAAGTACGGCGATCTCATGAAGGTCGTTCCCGTTTCAACAGACGATATGCTGAAGCGTATCGGTGTTCCGGATATGGCGCGCGAGATCTACGAATCCTACTGGGATTACGTTTCCGCTAATTCAAAAGAAATGAGCTTTGCAGTTTATGGTTTCATGACCTATACCTATCTGACCCAGAAGCCCTGGATCGCCAGAATGCGAAGCCACGAGATCACTCTTGCACTTGATTCGGTTATCAGAAAGAACGGCGGTGATATCTGGTACAATTCAGAGGTTGCTAAGATCGATGTTAAAGATAATGCCGTTCACGGCGTAGAGCTTGCGGATGGCACTTACATCAAGTGTGACTACGTGCTTTCAAACCTCATGCCCCATGTTGTTTTTGACCGCATGATCCCTCACGAAGAGGTTCCCAAGCGCGACAGACAGTCCATGAACTCAAGACGTATCGCACAGTCCACGGCAGCTATCTTCCTTGGCCTCGATGCAAGTATGGAAGAGCTCGGACTTGAGGGTTACGATACATTCGTACGTACCACGGGCGACAATTCCAAGCAGTTTGAAAACATGAGATCCTTTGATTCCGTTGAATACTGCTTTACGGTTATTAATCAGGCGATTCCCGACTGTACACCCAAGGGTACCTGCAGCCTTCAGTTCTCACTCTTCTACACGGACGATGTTATGAAGAACGTGGAGGTAAAAGAATACTTTAAACTCAAGGACTGGCTCCTTGAAAGAACCCTCGATCACTTTGAAAAGACCGTTGGTGTCAAGGTTCGTGATCACATCGAGGAAGTTGTTGTTGCAACTCCCGAGACCTGGGCAAGATACCTTGGTACTCCCATGGGCGATGTTTACGGCTATTCTCCCATCAGCTGGGACGGCATGTTCGCAAGAGTAATGTCCGGCCATAAACTCGATTACACGATCAAAGGCCTGCGTTTTGTAGGCGGTCACGGTACCCAGATGGACGGCTACAGCCAGGCCATTCTTTCCGGTGCCGAACAGGCTCGCTATATGCTGCAGGATATGAAGGAGGGAAAATAAGCCATGAAATATAATTATGATAAATCCTGCCTGAAAGGCCTCGGCCCCGGCCCGTTCATGAAACTCGCCGAGACCAGAACGGCTCACATCGAGCAGGCTGCGGACAGTGTTCCCACTTCGATCTACAGACCCAATATTCTTGCCAAGGCGCTTCACCCGAATGTTCAGTACGGTGTGATCAAGGAGATTAAAGAGCAGCCCGGTGCCAAGACTTACAAGATCGTTGCCGACAAAGAAAAAGGAACCGAAGCACTTGCTTTCTTCAGAGCAGGACAGTACATTTGCTTTGACCTTGAGATTGACGGCGCGACCATCCAGAGACCCTACACACTTCAGAGCGATCCTGCCGATGCGCTTGCGGAAGAATCCTCTTATACGGTTACAATAAAGGAAACTCCCAACGGCTTTGCAGCTCCCTGGATCCTTGCAAACTGGAAGGAAGGCACCAAGGTTGTTATGTCGGGACCTCTCGGAAACTTCACTTATCAGCCCCTTCGTGATGCCAAGAATGTTGTTGCCATCGCAGGAGGAAGCGGAATCACTCCTTTCTGCTCCATGGCAGCTGCTATTGTCAGCAAAAACGAGGACTTTAACCTTACGATCCTTTACGGAAGCCGTAAGCACGATGCTATCCTTCTTAAGGATGAGCTTGACGCCATTGCTTCAAGGAGCGGCGGACGTGTGAAAGTCGTACACGTATTGTCCGATGAAAACATCGAAGGCTATGAGCACGGATTTATTTCTCTTGATATCGTTAAGAAATATGCTCCTGCAGAGGATTATTCCATCTTCATGTGCGGCCCTAAGGGTCTTTACGCATACGAAGACGAAGCGCTTGCTCCCCTTGCCCTTAAACCCAGAAGACTTCGTAAAGAGCTTTCGGGCGAGTACGGCGATCCTTCAAGGAATCCGAAATATCCTGCAAAGACAGATGTTGAGACCTATAAGCTCACCGTAAGGATCCGCGGAAACGAGCAGCAGATTACCTGCAAGAGTTCGGAAACTTTGCTTGTTGCGATGGAGAGAGCCGGAATCAAGGCTCCTTCAAACTGCCGAAGCGGTGAATGCGGCTGGTGTCATTCCCTTCTTGTTTCTGGTAATGTCTTCATTCCTGAGGAGCCCGACAAGAGAAGAATGGCGGACAGGAAATTCAACTGGATACACCCCTGTATTGCATATCCGCTTAGTGATGTTATAATAGACGTACCCGTTGCTAATTTCTAGGTTATTGTCAGGCCCGGCCGGTCATCCGACCGGGCCATTTTATCGGAGGTATAATGGAAGCACTCTTTTCAGCCATAAACGTCAAATCCGTAAAAGAAAGCTTTGTAGACGATCTGCTTCATAAGATCATTTCCGGTGAACTTACGCCCGGAGACCGTCTCCCCCCGGAACGCGAGATCGCAGCCGAAACCGGTATAAGCCGTAGCATCGTTAATCAGGGCCTTCTGCAGCTTGAATCCATGGGCTTTGTTGAGATCAAACCAAGGCACGGGACTGTTGTAGCGGATTTCATGAAATATCCTACCGCTCAGTCCATTGATGCTCTCATGCGTTACGGTTCCAGTGATATAGATGCAAGGCTCCTGATCAACATGGTGGATTTCCGTATCCTCATCGAAAAAGAAAGTGCAAAACTGGCCTGCGTCAATGCCTATGAGTCCACCCTTGACAAGATGGAGGAACTCCTTGACGCCATGACTGTATCTCCGAAAGAGAGTGCCGAAGCCCAGTATCAGTTTCATTACAGGTTAACACAGGCCTCCGGTAATTATTTCTACAGTGTGATCTTCAGGGGATTTGAAACGATAATAAAGGTTCTGATAGAGAAACACTATGAACTCTGTCCGCAGGACCTGAAAACGGCGTCCAAGGCCCACAAAAAGCTGCTTGATGCGATTCGAAATAAGGATGAGGAGCAGGCACAGGAACTCATAGAAAAGATACTTGTCAGAGGACGGGAAATCCTTGGAGACAAGTAAAATACAGGGAGAAACGGCCCATCAGGCAGATACGCAATCGGTACCGTTGATCTTCGTTGCGGGAAGATGGCGCTTTACAAGGCGCAGAAGTTCCCTGATCTCCACGGGCTTGCTGATATAATCGGCGAAACCGGCTTTCAGGTACTCTTCGCGCACACCTTTAAGGGCATTGGCGGTCATCATGATCATCGGAGTGGATTTGTTAAGATTGTTTGGATCCTTCTGGGCCTTTTCGTAGGTTTCAAGACCATCCTGTCCGGGCATCATGTGGTCCATAAAGATAATGTCATACTTTTCCTGCTTCATTTTAAGCAGAGCTTCTTCACCGCTTCCCGCAGTTTCGATTTGTCCCTCGAGACCGTCCAGGAAGCGTTTTGCTACAAGCAGATTAAGCCGGTTGTCGTCTACCACGAGAAACCGGGCATCGGGAGTACGATATGTGTATATTTCGCTGTGGTTTGAACTGTTTTCTTCGCCTGAAGCTTCTTTTTGATGATCGGAGTCGATCACCTGAGGAATGGATGCGGTAAAGACGGAGCCCTTGCCGTACTCACTGGTGACACCGATCTCGCCGTTCATAAGGCCAACCATTCTTTGTACTATGGAGAGCCCGAGTCCGGTACCTTCGATCTTGTGGTTGTGTTCTTCGTCAAGACGTTTGAAAGCACCGAAAACATGGGGAATATCCTCACTCTTGATGCCGATACCCGTATCCCTTACCACGAAACGGAGGGTCAAGGTATCTGTTGTCCTGTTATCCATGGAGATCGAAAGCTCAACCTCACCCGAATCTGTATATTTAACCGCATTACTGAGAAGATTGATCACTATCTGACGGATCCGAAGCTCGTCACCGATGAGATTCTGGGGGATATTGGGGTCGATATTCTGAATGTAGGTAAGCCCCTTCTGCTCCGCGCGGATTCGCACCATGGTGTCTATATCATTTACCAGGGTGTGAAGATTGTAGGGCGCGGGAGAGATCTCCATCTTGCCCGATTCTATCTTGGACAGATCCAGGATATCGTTTATTACGGAAAGAAGAACCTCGCCTGCATCCTTTATGTTGTTGGCATATTCTTTTATATGATCCGTGAAGGCCTGATCGTAAGGACCGGCGGATTCGGTCTCGATAAGGATCAGCTCGTCCATACCAAGTACGGCGTTCAAGGG
>JAILHY010000127.1 GCA_024695575.1 Lachnospiraceae bacterium | reverse complement strand
TGCATAACCTTGATTATCAAGAAATCGCAAATTGCATGAATGTTTCCGAACCGAATGTTCGGAAAATGATTCAACGTGCAAAGAACAAATTGGAAATGATATGCAGAAGACGAGGATTATTATGATAGATGAACAGATACTAAAAGAATCTTTAATACAATCAGAAGTAATTCTTTATGACTTTGTGGAAGACGGTAAATATGAGTTTTCCGCTAAGATGGCTCGATTAATCAATAGGCTGATTTATAGGGAAAAGCATCCAATATCATATCGCATTAAAAGTGCAGTGGCAATGATTTTATTTGCGATTCTATTCGGAGGTTCACTTCTGTTAGGGGTAAGTGAGAATGCCCGTGCTTCTGTTATGGCTTGGCTTTCGGATGTTTTTGAAGGAACATTTATATATCGTAGCCAATCCCATTTAGATGTTGATATTACAGCATATACATTACAGGGCTGTGTTTCTGATGCTTATTACTATTCTGAAGCGGATTCATACAGATCAAAAACAGAAGTTTGTGAAAGCTATATAGATTCGGATGGATACTATTTATATATGTTCGTGCTAAGTTCTTCAGAAGGAAAGTCTGCTCAAATACTGCCTGATGCAGGAGATGATGTTAAAAAATGTTCCATTGCTGGAAAAACCATAGATCACTATTTTGACACTGAGAATACTAGTAATGCATATGTTTGGCAGGATGAAAACGGTGTTTTGTTCTACATTGGTGGACATATAAGTGAACAGAAACTTTTTGATCTTGCAAATGCATTCTTTAACATCTACTTAAATGATTAGGATTGAAATGAAAAAATACTATTTAGCTTTACTGTTTGTAATAACTGCATTATTATCTGCCTGCGCTGGTAAAGAAACTGCTAAAACAGACAGGCGAATTCTTATTAAGAACGGAGTTATCTCCTATATTACGGAAGACGACAATGTTTTCTTATCAGGCTGTGATGGGACATCCGGGATCCTTGCGGGCAGCGAAGATGCAAAATCCATTTATGGAGATGTTCGAGTAACCATTCTTCTTAAAAAGGATAATTCTGTCCGAATCTTTTCAAACGATGATCATCAGCTGATCGATTCAGAATAGCATTACCATGGATAGTCTTCCGGGAGTGAAGGTAAGATAGGACTCTTCCCTTCACACCCTGAGTTCTTCCGCCAGTTTTCGCATCCTGTCGGCGTTTACTTTGCAGATCTCGCGGTCGTAGGTCACAAGGCCGTTGATCTCGTCCTCCACGTCGGAGATCTGGGTGTAGATGCTTCCGCACATGCCGCGGGAAATGTATGGCGTCACAACCTGATGATACTTGGCGATTATCTTGTCCGTCAGCTCCTCCGAATTCCGGCAGGCACCGTAGCCGTATGTTTTGCCGGGATTGAACACATGCCCCGGAACCTTCAGCGTATATCCTCCAAACTCCGACAGGATGGTGGGCTTGTCCGAGTCCTTGAATCTGTAGGTTCCGTAGTATGTGTGCTCGCTTTCAACATCGGATTCTTTTTGCTTAAACCAGCCGGAGGCTGAATCCACGATGCGCGTTCTGTCCATGGATTTGATGATCTCGTACATCATGTCGCTTTCAAACTGTCCCCATCCTTCGTTAAAGATCGTATAGTACACGATGCACGGATGATTGTAAAGCTGCGCCACCGTATCTTCCATGTGCTTGGTAAAGATGGTGCGCACCTCATCCGGCACGTGGGTACGGGTATCGTTCATTTTCTTGTCCCCGAGAGTGGGGAGAATGGTATCGTGCATGTAGCGGTATTTGCCGTTATTGACCATATCCTGGAACACAAGCATTCCCATGCGGTCACAAGCCTCGTAGAAACACTCCGGCTCCACTTTGATGTGTTTCCGAATTGTATTAAATCCAAGGCTCTTTAGCAGTTTGATGTCCTCGATATATCCTTCTTCCGAATTGGGCAGGAATATACCCTCCGGCCAATAGCCCTGGTCAAGTACCCCATGGAAAAAGAAAGGTTTCCCGTTCAATAAGATCCGCGGAACCCTGTCAACGGTGTCAACACTCACAGTCCGAAGGCCAAAGTAGGAGCTTACGGAATCCGTGTCTGTTGTAATGGTGATATCGTAAAGATGGGGGTCATCCGGTGTCCACAGATGGGGATTGTCAAGGCGTACATGGAAATAGCTGTTTGTCTTGATGCCGGAATACACTATGCCCGTTTCGTCACTTACTTCTATTTTAAAAGAATCTGCAGTTGACTCAACATCCACCGAGATGCTGTCCAAGGTGGGCGTGATCTCGATGTTTCTTATATAATCCTTCGGAACGCTTTCAAGCCATACGCTCTTCCAGATACCGGTAACGGGGGTGTACCACATGCCACCCCTGTTCTTGGACTGTTTGCCGTAGGGGTAATTCGTGTCGAGTCCGTCCGTTACTTCAACTCTCAAACTGTGAGTCCGGTTCCAGGGGTCGGGCCCCAGAGCCTCGGTTATATCCGCTTCAAAAGGAAGGTAGCCTCCCTCGTGAGTAACAGTAAGTATATCGTCCACATACACTTTGGCCAGTCTGTCTGCCGCATCTATGTGAAGTAAGATCCTGTCTTTAATGAAACTCCGGGGAATCTCGAACTCTCTTGTGTACATATATGTATCGGGAACGGGCTTTGCAGGATCGAAGCCTGACAGTCTTGATTCAAGGGGAAAAGGAACCGTTATTCCTCTGTCCCAGGTGCCGTTTAAACATATGTAGGAATCGCGTTTCATTTGAGGACGGGGATACTTGTAGAAGGGAACTATATCGGGACGTAAATCTGTTGTGAGCGATGAAAACTTGGCCATTGGAAACTGCTCCGTCTGTAATTAAAGTTTTTTTAATATATATTTAAAGAAAATAACCCTGTTACGACATTATAATTTGCCACAGTTACATATTTATTTTACTACGATATGAAGATAATATAAATATAAAGGGTTGACATATTATGTCTACTCCTGTATAACTGTATTAGTACAAATAATACAGACGCAAAATAAATTGTATTCCAAGGAGGATAGCAGGGGTGCTAAGAATTGAACATTTAACGAAACGTTTTGGTAATAAGGTGGCAGTGGATGATCTTTCGCTTCACATCGAGCCCGGCGAGATCTACGGTTTCATCGGTCACAACGGAGCAGGTAAGACGACCACCATCAAATCCTGTGTTGGCATTTTGAAGATCGAGCAGGGTGAGGTTTATATCGACGGGGTTTCGGTTAAGAAGGATCCGCTTAAGTGCAAGCAGATGATCGCTTACATTCCCGATAATCCGGATCTTTACGAATTCATGAGCGGTATCAAATATCTTAACTTCATAGCAGATGTCTACAAGGTTTCGGAGGAAGACAGAGAGAGACGTATCGCAAAGTATGCGGACATGTTCGGTATCACTTCCGAACTTGCCAACAATATCGCCAATTATTCCCATGGTATGAAACAGAAGCTTGCAATAATCGCAGCTCTTATCCACAAGCCCAAGCTTATAATCATGGACGAGCCCTTCGTAGGTCTTGATCCCAAGGCAGCCTTTGAAGTAAAGGAACTTATGAGAGAACTCTGCAAGGAAGGGATTGCTTTCTTTTTCAGTACACACGTATTGGAAGTTGCCGAGAAGCTGTGTGACCACATAGCCATCATCAAGAACGGTAAGCTCATCATTGACGGAACTGTTGAAGAGGTCAAGGGTAACAATTCCCTTGAGGACGTCTTCATGGAACTGGAGGGCGACCATGCTGATTAAACTTATCAAGATAAGGCTTGCGTCCCTTGCCAACGGTCAGTCGGGTGACGGAGCGAAAAAGAAGCGGAAGACCGGTCTTGTCTATCTTTTCATCTGCCTGTATATAGGTATTGTGTTCGGAGGACTGTTCTTTTCCTCGTTTTTAACGATCTATGATGCTTATTGTAACGGGCAGGGGCTTGAATCTCTTTATTTTGCCATGAGCGTGTCAATGGGAATCATGCTTGGATTCGTGGGCTCGGTAATGATCACTCAGTCCCAGCTCTTTGATGCCAAGGATAACGAGCTCCTTCTGTCAATGCCTATCAAGCCTTCGACCATTTTGCTTTCAAGGCTTATGACGCTTTATCTGTGGGCCTTGTTCTTTACCGGCGTATCCATGGTTCCGGCGCTGCTTGCCTTTCTCAGAGGTCAGGCTCTTTCGCCTGCGGGATATGCCGTGTTTGTACTGGAACTTTTAACCGTTCCGCTCATAGCTCTTACCGTAAGCATTGTGCTTGCGTGGGTACTTCAGTTCTTTACAAGATTTATCAAGAACAAGAGCGTATTCGTAATAATCGGAACCTTCGTGTTCCTTGGCCTTTATATGTATGCGGTGAACAAGCTTGATGATCTTTCGACCTTCATCTCGGAGAATCCCGCAATGGTAGAGGCGGCCTACAGGAAGCGCATGTTTCCTCTGTATGCGTGCGGTAAGGCAATTTCGGATCCGGGAGTTTCAATACTTCCCATGCTGCTTGTGACGGTGGTTCCTTTTGCAATCGTTTTCTTTATCCTGTCAAAGAAGTTCGTGGATCTTATCACGACCAAGAGAGGATTTGCACGTACCGAATATAAGGCCGGCAAGCTTAGATCAAGTTCCGTAAGGAAGGCCCTGGTAGTCAAAGAACTTTCGCACTTTGGAAGGACTGCAACCTGGGTCGTAAACGGTGCTTTTGCATGTCTCCTTCAGGTGGGTGTGGCAATCGCCATCTCTCTTAAGTGGGATTCGCTTGTAGCTCATGCCAACAACATTTTTGGGCCTTTCCTTGGAGAACGGGCTCTTGTGTGCATCTGTATCGCGCTGGTTGCATTTTCTTCTTCAATGACGGAGATAACTATTTCGAGCATATCAATGGAAGGTAAGGTACTCTGGATACTTAAGAGTTCACCCATTGAGACCATCGATATCCTGAAGGCCAAGTTATATGCGCACTTGATTGTTGCAACGCCCTTCGCACTTGTTTCGGGAATATTGTTAAACATCTTTGTTCCCATGAACATTGTACAGAGAGTGGTGGCTGTCGCACTTCCGGTTGCTTTTTGCGTATTTAACGCATATTTCGGACTGGCAGTGAACCTTGCACTTCCCAAGCTTGACTGGATCAACGAGGCCTACGCCATCAAGCAAAGCCCCGCATCCACCATCGGAGCACTTGGCGGAATGGGATTCCTTGTAATGATCATGCTGGCTGTAGTATGGCTTGGCAACCTGCTTCCTTATGAGATCATCCTTGCGGCACTTACGGTGATCCTTGTAATAGGAAGCCTCGCATACGAGAAATATCTTCACGGAAAGGGTTCGCGGAGATTTGAACAATTATAAATAACATAAGGAGAGTGACATGAAGAAAAAACATTGGATCAAGGGGGTATTGCTGGCAGCAGCCTGTCTCATGGGACTTGCGGGCTGCGGGAAAGAAGAAGTGGCGGAAGAGGATAAGTACGAGTACGCTGCAACCTTCAGGGAAAAGAAGATCACAACGGCTAAAAACGGGTACATCAGTTCCCAGTGCAAGGCGGGGGATAAGATCTGCTTCCTCGAAAACGTTTACAGCGATAATTATGAATCCTTCAATGTTGTGATCCACAGCGTTGATATCAATACGCTGGAAGATCAGACCGAGAAGGTTAAGGGTGATCTGTTCGATAACCAAGGGTGGGTTCAAGGCCTTATAGTTGATAAGGACGGTAACGTTAACTTTATCACGGCGAACTGGGACGAGAACTCCGGTCAGAACACAATGAAGATCCTTGAGTACAAGGGCGGTCAGATAACCAACACACTGGATCTTTCCTTCATTACAAAGGACGGCGGCTGGATCAATTCCGATTCCATAGTCAAAAACGGCGACATTTTCTATGCGGCAGTGGAAGATAAGATATATGGATTTGACATAAAAGGCAATATCAAAACAACAGAGAATGTAGGAAACTATATTTACAATATTGCGGCCAATCAGGATGGCGAAGTAGTATTTCAGTACTGGGGCGGCGACGGTGAAAAACTCGGCATTCTCGGTTCTGACGGTAAGCTAAAGGAATCCTTTGATGCAAGCTCCTCAAGCGGCCGTTCATATGTAGAGGGCGGAAAGGCCTTTATAACCGGTGAAACATCTGTAAAGGAAGTAGATATTGCAACAGGAGATACCAAGGTCCTCTGGAACTGGCTTGATACCGATATCAATGACAGCGATGTTCTTTCCATCAAAAGACTTGACGAAGGAAAGTATTCGGTAGTATCTCTCGAAGAAGATTCGGAAGCTCAAAATGTTGTTGTAAGTGCGGCAGAACTTAATTACCAGCTTGTTACGCCCGAAAATGCCAAAGAAACCATAGTCTACGGCTGCCTGGATCTTGACTGGAACGTCAAGGATGAGATCCGTAAGTTTAACAAAACAAGCGATAAATACAGGATCAAGGTCAAGTGCTATAATGAACTGTACGATGAATACCAGAAGGCCGAAGAAATGTTCAAGACCGATCTTGCGGCAGGCAAGCAGATCGATTTCTACAGCCTTGACGGATATGCTTTCAATGAATATTTAAAGTCCAAGATGCTCCTTAATTTAAATCCGCTGTTTGAAAAAGATTTCAACAGGGATGATTTTATGGGAAGTGTATTGGATATTTACGGCAAAGACGGT
Source organism: Lachnospiraceae bacterium (assembly GCA_024695575.1). Classification (GTDB taxonomy): domain Bacteria; phylum Bacillota; class Clostridia; order Lachnospirales; family Lachnospiraceae; genus UBA1258. The sequence continues at coordinate 9,509 of JAILHY010000127.1, read as the reverse complement.
AAGCTTTATGGAATTCCGATCTCATTTGCTCTTGACAGCGTGATCGTTTCGGAAGAAACAGCAGCGGGCAGAACTTCCTGGACACTTGATGATGTAATGGAATTAAGAAAGCAGCACCCGGATATTACCTTCATGGACGGAGGATCAAGAGATCAGGCCTTTTATTCCATGCTTTATTACTCCATCGGTGAGTTTGTGAACACAGAAAAGGCAACCTGCGATTTCGAAAACGGAACCTTTAAGAATCTGCTTGAATTCGCCAAAACCTTCCCGGAGGAATTCAATTACGATGACTATGATAACTGGACAGCGATAAAAGAAGGGGATACTCTCATGGAGGAAGTGTATCTCTGGAGCCCCAACGATATCGAATTGTACGATACACTGCTTGATCATAAGTCGGTGCTCATAGGATTCCCTTCCTCTGACGGAAGCGGCAACAGGATAAGGGCCAACACCATTTACGGAATATCCGCCAAGAGCAAAAAGAGTGAAGCTGCATGGGAATTCATAAAGACATTTTTGGATGAAGAATATCAGAAGAACAACATGAACGGTTTCCCGGTACACAAAGCGGCTTTCGAGGAATATCTTAAGTCCTATATGATCGATGAGAGCGATCCCGAAGGATATAACAGCAGAGGTGTAAGCACCTACGGTAACGGCCATATCACTATCGAGATGAAGGGCTTAACGGAAAAAGAAGCCAACATGATAAGAGAAGCGATAGATACAGCAACCGGACAGGCTTCCTATGATCAGAAACTCATAGAGATGATATCCGAAGAGGTCGAACCCTTCTTTAAGGGACAGAAGAGTGCCGAAGAAATAGCATCGGTCCTCCAGAGCAGAGTATCGATTTACCTGCAGGAAAAAGAATAAAAGATAATGAAACCCTGATGGGATCCTCGCTGACGATCAGAATGACGCAGTGAAGGATCCCATTTTTATTTCGGTATGCTGAAGGAAACACAGGTTCCAAGATCAACGGTGGAATCAACCGAAAGGCCTGCACCGTACTGATTCTTAAGACGCTTGTCTATGTTGTAGATTCCTATGCTCTTGTTATCCTTGGGCTCCGCAAAGAGCCTTTCAATAGTATCTTCCGTCATTCCCACGCCGTTATCGCTTACATAGAAGTTGACGCTCTCATCCGAGGTCATAATCCTTAATGTAATGGCTCCGGGGCGGTTTGACTTACGTACGCCGTGCTTTAAGGCATTCTCGATCAGGGGCTGTATAGTAAGTGCGGGAAGGCTGATATTCGGCATTTTAAAAGGAAAGTCATTATAAAAGTTAACGGAAGGAAATCTTTCTTTTTCAATGGCGGTGTAAGCTTTGGCAAGCTCCAGTTCACGCTTAAGGGGCACCTGTTCCTCCATGTTGTCAAGTTCAAGTATGAGCTTAAGGTATTCTGTCAGGGAATCGATGAGGCTCTTTGCTTTCTTTGGATCCGTTACGCACAGGTCTGCAATGGTATTAAGGGTATTATAAAGAAAGTGCGGCTTGATCTGGGCATTAAGGAAGGCGTTCTCCGAAGACTGGAGGGCATTTAAGTAGTGATCAAGGGATTCTTTGTAATAGGATTCCATTGAGTTCTGGGACCTGTATTTGTCTGCCATCATAATGACGTTAAGGACCATGAAGGAGCCAACGGCGGGAAGGCAGGCATACCTGATGGGAATTGCCAGCCCGTCGGGAGCATTTCGCAAAAGAAGGTCCGCTTCCGCGAGGAACAGGCATATTCCGAATCTCAGGGAATACTTTGAGCATGAGGCATAGGCGATGGCAAAAACATAAAGGCACGGTATCAGCGGAAGGATCAGGATGAATTCCGCGATAAAGCTGAGGACCGGTATGTAGTCAAGGCTAAGGTCGCTTATAATGGGGATTATCTGCATAAACTCGACTACAATCACTGTCTTGGCAGGGAACCGCTCAGGAAAAAGCCGATAGCAGAGGTTAACTATGGATGCTGTGTAAAAGGGCACCGCTATGCTTCGAAGCACCAGCATCAGAGTGTGATTGGGCCGTATGTTAAGATTCATCAGGCTGAATTCATCTCTGATGAAGAAATAAAACAGGGCTGTGATAAACAGCATAAGGTAGGCAGGCAGTATCTTCCCGGATTTGAAGGCCACAAGATGAAATACCATGAACAAAATGGTGGTAAATATGAATACCAGCACCAAAACGTTCATGTAGGTGCAGATCCTGAAGCCGAGGGAACCTGATTCGCCCGGAACCGGCAACATTATGGGCTCATGGGCACAGCCTATGGTCTCATTCAAGAAAATGTAAAATAATACAATTGCCGAGGGTATTGCAAAAAGAAGGAATACAGCCTGTTTTAACCGTTTACTCATTGGCCACCTCCTTCGAAGCATAAAGTGCCTGGATGGGCACGTCAAAGGATACGGAAGTTCCAAGCCCATCGGTACTTACTATCTGTACGCCCTTACCGTAAAGACCAAGGAGACGGGCATGAATGTTGAAAAGTCCCACCTTGGTATTGCTGGTGGCATCGGCAGTAGCCTTGGAAATGTCTTCCTCGGTCATTCCGCAGCCGTTGTCGGTAACGCTTATGTGATAGTTTTCGTCAAGAGCAAGGACGGTTATTGCTATCCTTGGATCGGACGTGTTTCCTTTGAAAGCATGCTCTATGGAGTTTTCAACCAGAGGCTGAATGGAAAGGGGCGGTATATTAAAGTCCGGAAGGTCATCCGGAATGCTGAGTTCGAAGTTTATCCGGGGATTGCGGACCTTCTCGATGGCGATATAGGCCTTGGTAAGCTCGATTTCGTTACTGATGGTCACAAATCCCTGCAGCTGTTTAAACCCAAGAGTATGTCTTAAGTATTTGGACAAAGAAACCGTCAGTTCCTCGGCGGTAAAGGCGTCATCATCGCATTTCTGTCTGATGAGGGCGAGGGAAGAGTAGAGGAAATCAGGATTCATCCTGGTGCACATAAGGGCGTTGTCGGAGTGCCTGATCTTCTCAAGAGTTTCCGTAAGTGCCATGGACAGGCTGTCGGTGTGGGCTATGGATTCTTTGTACTGAATTGCGAAAATGATACTGTTGGTGAGGGCAAAGAGTGAAAGGGCAAAGATCCTGAAACCGTATCCTTTGTAACCCGTAAGGGCAAGGACTGGGTCAAGGACCGAAGCTAACAGCATGAACACGTAGGAGATCACAGGCAAAAGAAACTGCCTTGACTGATTGGCAAACTGGTTGGCGAGATACATTGCCACAGCGGTTGGTACCATGCCCGTTAAGGAAACCACAACGTAGGCTGCGGGAAAATGAGACTCGGGAATGGCGATTATGCATGCCGCAAGAACGACACAATAATAACCGAAGCCGGTCATGAACCTCGTAAGCTTAGGGTATGGGCACTGTAGGAGATAAATGCAGGAAAAGCTCATAAACAGAGCAATGATGACGTAGGTTGCAAAGAAAAAGTTTGCAGCAAAATCATCTACGCCGGGTTCGAAAAGCTTATACGGAAAAATGGCATACAGGCTTCCGGAATTCAGCACAAAGAAGATATACGAGCCTGTATACCATAAGAATCGTTTGGTATCATTAAAAAAGTAGTAAACAACTACACAGTATATAAGCGATACAATGCAGCTCATAACACACAGAGTGTGTAACACAAGTGACATGGTGCCCCCTTGTTATCAAGCCAGTATGGATCGCATCATTTCCTTTATATCGTGAGAAGGATCAAGCCCGTATTCCTTGTTGAGCGATTCACTGTACTTGTTATAGTAGTCGCGGATAGCTGCGGGCGGAAGTTTCTGCTGTTTGAGTTTGATTATACGACGGAAAGCTTCTTCTTCGTATAAGTCAACGCGGAGCACGGATTCATAGGAATCGATGGCTGCATCGGTGCGGCCTGCCTCGGTGTAGAGCTCGCCGGCCTTGTAAAGAAGCTGAATGTAACGGCTCTCAAGCCATCCCTTGGTCTCCTCGGCCCAGTCATAGAATCGGTTCTCAAGATAGGGTCCCTTGTAGAGGCCTACAAGATATTCGATATCCGCCAAAGAAAGAGTATCGGGGCTTGCGAATTTGTTACGGAAATCAATATAGTCGCAGCTGATGCGGGCCGTATTGATGCTGTAATCGTCGTGGTCTCTTACCAGTACGTCGGTGTAGCCGAAATCAACGAGAGTGCTGCGGATATAGGTACAGGTCACGCGGAAATTGTTGGCGGCCTTGTCTAAGTCCGCATCGGGCCAGAGAGTATCAAGGATCGAATCCTTAACTCTTGCACGGCCTTCGTTCTGTACAAGATAGGCAAGTAATTCCTCGGCTTTGGATGTGCGGAAACGAAGCGGCTCGTTGTCGCTTCCCTTGCGGATGGAGAATGAACCGAAACAGGTGATGACAAGGCGGTCATCGGAAACTACGGGCGTCTTGTTCAGTTTCTTTTCCATCATGTCTATCTGTTTGGAGAAATCATCGGTTGAAAGCGGCTTCAGCAGATAGCCTGTCGCGTGAGCACGGAATGCGTCGAGTGCATACTGATTATATGCGGTAACAAAGACAACCTCGAGATAGGGATTGGAATCCATAAGGATCTCTGCAAGTTCAAGACCCGTCATCTCAGGCATTTCGATATCAAGAAAAGCAATGTCTACAGTGTTGGTTTTCGCGAATTCGATCGCGTCGGCAGCCTTGGTAAAAGTCTTCAAAAGCTGAAGCCTGTTATCTCCTGTAATAAGCCTCTCGAAGCGGTTCAACGCGTTCTGCTCATCATCCACTGCAATAACTTTAAACATGGCAAATTAACCCCCAATTATTCTCAAATAAAAGAACATCTTTATTTTAGCCGAAAAAATTTGGTAATACAAGGGTTTTTAAGTTTATTTAAAAGAAATATTGTGATATCATTATCCTGAATATACATAGAAGCTTCATTGTGAGGAACTTATGAGAGCAATGGAATTTAAGATGGAGCGTCCGGGACTGCTCCACGAAGGGGATTCGGTCACCGTCACCGAAGGACTTTTACCCAGTAACTATTACTATACCATAGATCCTTCTCTGGCGATGTCAGCCAACATTCCTTTTAACCAAAGACTCAAGGCCCGGACCGGCAAGGTGACCGAGGTCAGGGAGACACCGCGCGGGTACTACGTAATAGCTGAATTCGACGAAGATCGAGCATAGAAAGGGGAATTATCATGAAAGTTATTTCGACAGACAAGGCTCCGGCAGCCATCGGGCCTTATTCACAGGGAATTGTGGCAAACGGTTTTCTTTTTGCTTCGGGACAGATCCCGATCATTCCTAAGACGGGTGAACTGGAAACAGGCGATATCAAGGCTCAGGCAAGACAGGCACTTACGAATGTTTCCGCACTCCTTGCCGTAGCGGATACGGATTTCGATCATGTGGTGAAGACTACCTGCTTCCTTGCGGACATGGGCGACTTTGCAGCATTTAACGAGGTTTATGCCGAGTTTTTCAAGGGCACCAAGCCTGCACGCAGCTGTGTTGCGGTTAAGACTCTTCCCAAGAACGTTCTTTGCGAAGTTGAGATCATCGCGGCTGTCTGATTAATCGGAGGTTATGTTTGCGTAAAGTATTCAAAAGATATGCGCTTCCCGTGATCTGCGGCCTGCTGGCGATTTTCTTTTCGAGCATCTCCATTTATCTGTTCAATCATCGTACACAGAGAGTGGTTAATGAGGTTTCGGAAAGCTTCGCGGAAGAAAAGGCTGAGATCATGGCATCCGCCATATCCACTACTTTTTCCAATCACATAGATATGCTTAATTCCTGCGCCACGCTCTTTGATTCGGTGAATCTTCGAAAGAGCTCGCTGGTGGCCCGACGGGTCAGGAGCATTGAGCACGTGGGCTTTTTTAAAGCCGTGGGCGTTGTTGGTGCTGACGGTATCGGTGCGGACAATGAAGGAAACATCTTTACCGACCTTACGGATAAGGAATTCTACATTGAGGCACTTAAGGGTCATCCTTACGTATCGGATCTGGTGACGGGCAACGACGGGGTGACCAATGTGATCATTTTGAGCGTGCCGCTTATGCGCGGCGATGTGGCTGCGGGGGTCCTTTTCGGTATCTTCGATCAGGTTACGCTCGATGAGGTCATCAGTTCAAGCCACGACATGCTTACCGGGGTCAACTTTCTTATTACAAGAGGCGGTGACATCCTGGCAAGCTCCGATCCCAAGGTAAGATCGATCATTCCCGGCAAAGAAGGTTATTTTGCCACGGACCAGCTTTGGAAGTCCAAAGACAGTTCGGTTCCTTACATTCGTGAAAGGACCTTTGATAAAGACAGGACCGTAACCTACAGGTACGAGCTCGACGGCGAGGAGAAACTCACAATTATCACTCCCGTAGAGGGTTATTCCTGGGTGCTTGCGGTTGTTCTTCCGGAGTCGGCAATTAAGGAACGTACCAGGATGATGGGACTTTATCTTTCCTTACTCATTCTTGGCATGGTCGCTTCCATGGGACTTCTGATCACGGCTCTTGTGCTTGTGTTAAAGGGCGATTCGGACCTTGTTAAGCACAAAGAAAGATACGAACTTGCCACCAGGCAGAGTAAGGCCATCATTTTTGACTATGACTGTATCCGAAAGCGGCTTGAGTTTTCAGGAAGCTACGAGATCATTCTTCCCAAAGGAAAGGCTGTTCTTGAAGGCGTTGATGCGGACAGGATCCTTGATCTTATTCATCCCGATGATGCAAGCTTCAAGAAACTCCTTGACAGAGCGGACAAGCTCCTTGATTCCGTTATCAATTCAGAGGCTCGTCTCAAGTGTGAGGACGGAGAGTATCGGTGGTTCAAGCTCAAGGCCAATATTGTGCGCGGTCACGACGGCAGGGTAAAAGAAATCGTCGGAAGCATGATGGACGCTGAGGATCATTACAGCAGCGACATCGGCCTTAAATTCAGAGAAGGCATCGATGTGGTCACAGGCATGCTCAAACGCCCCGAATTCGAGAAACTTGCAGAGAGCAAGCTTAGGGATGCGGAAGGCGGAAGCATGTACGCCCTTTACCTTATCGATATAGATAATTTCACCGGAGTCAATGAACTCCTGGGTCACGCCATAGGCGACAAGATCATTTCGGATACCGCCAACAAGATCGGCAGGGTATTTACCGACAAGGATTGCATAGGAAGGCTTGCGGGTGATGAATTTGCGGTACTGCTTCTTCTTTCTCCCGAAACCAAGCGTGTAGGGCAGAGGATAGTTGAGGATAAGGCCTACAGACTGTGCAAGACCGTGGATGAGACCTATTCAAACGGAAAGAATGATGTCCGGATCACCGTCAGCGTGGGTGTTTCATGTTTCCCCGATGACGGGCGGACTTATGAGGATATCTACAGGAGAGCCGATGCGGCACTTTACGCCGCCAAGCACTCCGGTAAGAATCAATGCTGTATATACAGAGACGGGGGAGTGGGCTGAGGTCGCCTTCGCAAGGAAGCTTCCTACAGGAACTTGATTATCACTTCCGGGTCAAAGATAAGAATAAGGATTAAAGCAATCTGCACAAGGAGGATCAGGGGCATACCTACGGTAAACTTCTTGTGCAGTGTTTTATGATGAAACAAACGCATGCCGGCTATGGAACCGATGCTGCCGCCTATTATGGCGATAAAGAACAGCGTGGATTCCGGAATCCGCCATGCGTGATTTTTTGCTTTGAATTTATCTAAACCCATAGCGGCGAACCCTATGAGATTCACCGCTATGACATAAGTAACCAGCCAGATTGAAACTTCAGGCATTATTATTTACCCTTCTTTGCGTTTTCTGCAAGCTTCATTGCACGTACCTTGGATGAAAGACCGAAAAGATTGATGAAACCTTCGGCATCGTGGTGGTCGTAAAGATCACCGGTGGTAAAGCTTGCGATCTTTTCGTTGTAAAGTGAGTAGTCGGAAGTTGTGCCGGCTTTGATGATGTTGCCTTTGTAAAGCTTGAACTTAACTTCACCGGTAACATACTGCTGGGTGGACTTAACGAAAGCAACGATAGCTTCACGAAGGGGAGTGAACCACTTTCCTTCATATACAAGCTGTGCAAGCTTGTCGCCCATTTCTTTCTTTTCCCGGTAGGTCTCTCTGTCAAGGATCAGTTCCTCGAGCTGCTGATGAGCCTCGTACAGGATGGTTCCGCCGGGTGTTTCGTATACGCCGCGGGACTTCATGCCTACCACGCGGTTCTCAACGATGTCGATGATGCCGATACCGTGCTTGCCGCCAAGCTTGTTAAGATCTTCGATGATTTCGGAAACTTTCTTCTTCTGACCGTTGATGGCTGTGGGTACGCCTGCTTCAAAAGAAAGGGTTACGTATTCACCTTCCTCGGGAGCCTTCTCGGGAGTTACGCCGAGAACGAGAAGATGCTCGAAGTTAGGCTCGTTGGCAGGATCCTCAAGCTCAAGACCTTCGTGGCTGATGTGCCAGATGTTGCGGTCACGGCTGTAGGAGTTGTCAGCTGAAAAAGGAAGCTCTATACCATGCTGCTTGCAGTATTCGATCTCGGATTCACGGGAATCGAGAGTCCATTTCTCATTACGCCATGCAGCGATGATCTTAAGATCGGGAGCAAGAGCCTTGATGCCAAGTTCGAAACGGATCTGGTCGTTACCCTTACCTGTTGCGCCGTGGCAGATGGCGGTAGCGCCTTCCTTACGTGCGATCTCAACGAGTTTCTTTGCGATAAGGGGACGAGCCATTGAAGTGCCGAGAAGGTATTTGTTCTCGTATACGGCATGAGCCTGTACGCAGGGAACGATGTATTCGTCACAGAATTCGTCGATAACGTTCTCGATGTAGAGCTTGGAAGCGCCGCAGTACTTGGCTCTCTCTTCGAGTCCGTCAAGCTCCTCGGCCTGTCCGCAGTCTACGCAGACACAAACTACTTCGTAATCGAAGTTTTCCTTGAGCCAGGGAATGATGGCGGTGGTATCAAGACCGCCGGAGTAAGCTAAGATGACCTTTTCTTTCATATTGAAAATCCTCCGAATGTATAAAAATGAATAATGCAGGATGGCACCTGCGTTCTCTGTAAAGCTGTGGTGCGTTATAAATATACAATAGAGGGGATGGGAAATCAAGTACAAAATTATGCATAAAAATGCGGGAATGGTGTATAAAGTGTACAAAAATATGCAAAAACTGTTGCATAATATGCAGGATGGATGTATAAGTATGCATTATAGACGATCGAGTTATTGATGAATGTCACGATTGAATGTGACGATTGAATGTGACGATTGAATGTTACGCATCCTCGAAAACAAGCAGTTCTCCTCGGACACGCTTGCGCTAATGTCCTCGCGCAACGGGCTCAACCGCCCCTGCTTCGCAGGAATCACACCACGTACAGGCTGAATAAACTCCGTTCAGGCGGCACTCAGCCTGACGCACCGCAAAGCGGTGTGTCATACGATCACTGCGTAAAGTCTCGGAATGACTCTTCTTTTCGAGTCTGCTGTGCTATCAACAACGT
>JAILHY010000104.1 GCA_024695575.1 Lachnospiraceae bacterium | reverse complement strand
TGTCGATCTCAGCTACCTTAAGGTCAACTTCGGTAGGGTTCTCCATCTTCTCTGTTCTCATGAGGTCGAGATTACGCCAGCCCCACCAGTTGGATGCACTATAGGGTGTATCTGTAACGGTATATTCCTTGTCACCGACAGGATTCCAGTTAACTCCTTCGATACCGAGCATGGTAAGATCCTGAAGTTTCGGGTTGGTAAGGAGCTGGTTGTAAACCATGAGGGCGCGTTCGGGATGCTTGCTGTTTACGTTGATTCCGATACCGCCGTTGATGTACTTGGTGGAAGTATATTTAAACTTGGTGTTGATATTGTAAATGTTTACTTTCCAGTCGGGATGCTCTGCATTGGCCTGGTTTGCGTAGATCTTGCAGGTGCCGGAATTCCACTTCATGCTTACTGCACGTCCGCTGAGAAGGCCGTCCTGTCTGTCTACTGCGTTGTTCATGATATCTGAAGGCCATGCGCCAAGGTCTGCAAGTTCCTTCATATCATGGCAGAACTTTACAAAAGCATCCGTATCAGGAGTGTAAATGTATCTTGTGTCGGAAGGATCGTTGGCATTGTAAAGGAAAAGATATGCATCGGGAGTACCGCTTGTGGAGTAATAGCCCTGATAATCTATCCAAAGGCTCTGAATGGGAGCTTCATCAAGGTTTGCATACATTCCGTCAGCAGCACATTTTTTGTAGAACTCAAGGAGTTCTTCGTAGCTTGTGATATCGGTGTAACCGTACTTATCCATGTAATCGCCGCGTACTGCAACAACTTCGGGAGTTACTTCGCAGAAGTTTGCGGGAAGCATGTAGATATTTCCGTTAACGGTTGCCTGATCCCATGCTTCGGCTGGAACGGTGGTCCAGGTCTCGGGAGCATAGGTCTTGATCATTTCCTCGTTCATGGGAAGAAATCCACCGAGTGAAACGGTCTCTTCAAAGTGACACCACTGAGTTGCGGTGAAGATGAGGTCAAAATCTTCGCCCGATGAGAAAAGCAGGGGATACTTGGTGTCGTGTTCACCCCAGTTAAGCCAGTCTACGTTCAGGGTAGCGTTGCAGGTCTCGTTGAGGATCTCGTTTACTTTTACATAAACATCGTCAAAACCCTCGGGCTTGTCGCCTACGAGATAAAGCTTAAGATCCACGTGCTCAAGCTCCGAAGAACTGCCGGCAGAAGCAGCCGAAGCCTCAGCGGCAACGGAAGTCTTGCTTTCCGAAACCTTCCCGGAAGACTGGGTATTGGTTGTTGCCGATCCGCATCCTGCGAGCATGGCGGTTACCATTATAGCGCTCATTACGGATGCTATCAATCTGTTCTTTTTCATAAAACCCTCCTTATTGTGTGTGCTATATAATAAAGGTCATCCCTTTACAGCCCCGATGGTGATACCCTGTACGAAGTATTTCTGTACAATGGGAAAAGCAAGTATTACGGGCCCCGTTACCACTATGGTAAGGGCCATCTTGAGTGTCTGGGTCGGAAGCGACATGGCGGCAGTGGTTGATGCGCCCGCATTCAAGGCAACCAGTTTCTTATAAGCTTCTATATTGTTGATCTGCTGATAAAGAAAGTACTGCAGTGGATATTTCTCAGGAGACTTGATGTAAAGCATTGCCTGATACCAGTCATTCCAGTAGGCAAGGGCGATGAACAGTCCGACGGTGGCAAGTGCAGGCTTGATAAGGGGCATCACTATCTGAAAGAGTGTGCGCATCTCGCCGCATCCGTCGATCTTTGCCGCATCCACAAGGGAATCGGGAATGGCGGAAATGTAGCTCTTCATCACAAGCAGGTTATAAACGCTGAATAACAAGGGCAAAAGAAGGGCAAGATAGTTATCCCTTAAATTAAGCGTCCTTGACACAAGCACGTAAGTAGGAACAAGTCCTCCGGAAAACAGCGTTGTAAAATAGAAGAAAAAGGAAAAAATATTACGCCACTCAAAATCCTTGCGCGAAAGTACATAAGCGGTCATGGTCTGAATGAAAAGCCCGAGTGCCGTGCCCGCAAGGGTAAGGCTTATGGTGGTAAGATAGGCTCTTAACACAACCATGGGATCCTTAAACACCGTCTTGTAGGCTTCCATTGAGAATTCCCTCGGGAGGAGAGAGAATCCCTTTGCAACAATAGCGTTTTCCGATGAGAAGGACCCTGCCAGCACCATAAGGAAGGGAAGCAGGCAAAAAAGCGCGATTATGGTGCAGACGCCGTATGCAAGTATATTTAAGACTATGACATCCGCGCCGGGTTTGATGCCCGCATGCGAGTTTTTCATGAGTACCTCCTAGAATAACGTGTAGTCCCTGTCATAGAGGCTTACGAGTTTGTTGGCGATAAGGATCGTGATAAAGCAAAGTACCGACTGATAGAAGCCCATTGCCGAGGACATGCCGAAATCGTTGTTTGTAATAAGGGCTCGCATTGTGAGCGTATCTATAACGTCGGTCTGCCTGTAAAGCAGTCCGTTACTTCCGACCAGGTTGTAGAACATGTCGAAATTACCGCGGAAGATTCCGCCTATAGCCATAAGGACAAGGATAATGATCGTCGGCATGATGGCCGGAATCGTAACCCTGAAGATCCTCTGGAACACGTTGGCTCCGTCAATGGCAGCTGCTTCATATATGGAAGTATCCACGCCCATGATGGCCGCAAGGTACATTACCGAGCCGTATCCTATACCCTTCCAGGCGTTAAAGAATATAAGTATCCAGGGCCAGAGCTCAGGTTTTGTGTAAAAAGAAATCTTTTTTCCGCCGAGCATTACGATGAATCTGTTGATAAATCCGTAATCCGAGCTTAAGAGGTTGAAGGCGATGACTCCCACCATTACCCAGGATACGAAATAAGGAAGAAACATCATGGACTGGCTTGTTTTTTTGAAATGCTTGCTCTTGATTTCCGTAAGGAAAACCGCAACCATGACCTGCAGGAAAGTTCCGACAATTATGAATCCGATGTTGTAAAGCACCGTATTCCTGGTAACCGTCCAGGCCTGCCCCGACATGAAGAAGAATTTGAAGTTGTCGATGCCGTTCCAGGGGCTTCCCCAGATCCCGCCTGCGTAGTTATACTTCTTAAAGGCCATAACTACACCTGCCATGGGATAATAGGAGAAAATAAGCGTATAGATCACCGCAGGCAACAGCATCAGCAAATAGACTTTATATTTGAGAAATTTTCTGAAAAATACCTTGAACCCTTTCAATGTAAAAACCTCCGTCCGTGTCTTCACTATGACACAGAGGAGGTTCTTTTAGAATCGAGTGTATTTTTGTGTTACTTTGAATAATTTGGATAAGAAGAAAATATTTTTATATATCGTGGATTAGGCCGAATTTAAAGGCAATCCTGTTCTCGTATTTCTCTCCCGGCAAAAGAAATTCAGTGTCGGTCCACTTAAGGTTGGGAGAGTTGGGAACGTCCTCGCATTCAATTGCCACGGCTCCGTGAGGAACACAGGAATCCCCTTCAAGATAGTATCCGTCGTATATGACTACAGCCGGGGCTCCGGAACTTATGTCAACCTTTCTTCCGCTTGGTTCGTGGGAAAGGGTTATGCTTCTTTTGGCATCGTTTAAGATAAATGCGTGATTGTAGCCGTCGTCGTTCTTTATTTCATTAGAAAGGCGGGCGCCACTTGATTTGGCGGTACCGATGCAGGTCTCCTTACGAAAATCAAAGCAGGTGCCTGCAACGGGAACCTTGCTCCGGGAAATAAGCTCCTCATCGGAAAGAACCACATAATCCGCGGCTATTCGAAGGTTGTGATCATAAATGTCCCGATGGAAATCCCCGGAAAGATTGAAATATGCGTGGCTTGTCATATTAACGTAGGTTGCGGCGTCGGACTTGGCGGTATAGGTTATTTCGAGAGTGTTATTCTCAAAGAGCCTGTACTCTGCGTTAAACACCCTGTTGCCCGGGTACCCGTCAACCCCGTTCCTGAGAGTCGTTTCGAAAGAAGCCGCCATTCCGTCTCCGGAGAAAACTCCCGTAAATTCCCAGTTTCTGCGGGCGAGATTTTCAAATCCCCCGTGGCTGTTATGCTTTCCTTCATTATGAGAAAGCTCGTATTCCCTGTCGCCTATGGGCAGGCGTCCGTTCTCCATCCTGCCTGTATTGGGTCCCATTGTGCTTCCGAAAAAGCAGGGATTAACAAGATAATCCTCGGGTCTTTCATGGGAAAGAAGTACATTCTTAAACTCGCCGTTTCTGTCGGGAACGTAAACCGACATGAGTGACGCTCCCGCGGATACGGTCTCGATCCGCATTCCACGATTATTTTCAAGGGTCACCTTAACTATTCCATTGTCTCTTGAAATATAGTATTTCAAAATATCCTCACTTCCGCGTTCTTTTACGCTTTGATCCTTAAGCTGGCGGTGGTTCCCTTTCCCACGGCGCTTTCATACCAGATGCCGCAGTCATTGCCGAAAGCCAGCCTGATCCTTTCGTTTATATTGTATACGCCGTAACCGCCCTTGTCGTTCTTGGGTTTTTCAAGGATGGAAGCGGCGGTCTCCTCGGTCATTCCCGCGCCGTCGTCGTGAACTTCCACGTAGATATAGCCGTTCTTCGCACTTGCGCTTACGCGAATGGTTCCTTTTTCACTCTCGGATTCAAGGATGCCGTGATATATAGCGTTCTCTACCAAGGGCTGAAGACAGAGCTTAGGTATCTTAACTTCCCTAAGTTCCTCCGGAAGCTCCGTGATAAGCTTCACATTGTCGTCAAAGCGCAGGTTCTGAATGGTAACGTATTCCCTGACATGCTCGAATTCGTTGGCGATGGTGGTTTCCTCCGCGCCGCCGTTAAGACTCAGCCTGTAGAAATGTGAAAGTGCCCGCACCGCCTCGTTGATCCTGGCCGTATCGTTGTTGATGGCAAGTATGTTGATTAGGTCCAGCGTATTATAAAGAAAGTGCGGATTTATCTGGGTCTGCAGGGCCTTAAGCTGCTCGCTCTTAACTTCCTCACCGAGCCTGTACTGCTCCTCAAGCAGGAAGGAGATCTTGGTAAGAAGAACGTTGAAATTCTTGTTTAACTCGCCGATCTCGTCCTTTCTGTATTTGGCAATGGGTATGTCGAAATTGCCTATCTCCGCTTTCTTCATGTTGGAGATAAGCTCGCTGACGGGCTTGGTAACAAGGGACGCCATTACCCAGGACACCAAGATAATAACGGGAAGTATCAAAAGAAGGGTGATGGGGATGGCGGCGTAGATCTTGCGCATTTTCTCCCTGATGGCCGAGTAGGGTACCGCCAGTACTTCACGCCAGTCGCTCTGGGATACGGGCAGAGCGCAGACAAGATAACCCTTGCCGCCAAGCTCCACCCTTGCGGTCATTCCCAAATTTAGACTGTCCGCATGGGCAAGGAGAATATTCCTGTCATCAACGGTCATTTCCGGCACATTACACTCGGAAATGATCCTGTAATCGCTGTCATAAAGAAGCACAAAGCCGTTATCCTCGGTTCTTGCGGCCTCAAGGTCAGCTTCCACCGTTGAAAGAAGAACGTCTATGGCAATTACGCCCCTGACCCTTGAAAGGTCGTTACGGTCGTAGATCTTACGAAGCATTGTGGCATGTGGGTAGTTTACTGGATCTTCGAAGATACCGCCGTAGGACCAGACATAGGATTCCTTGGTGCCTGCCAGGCTTTGATACCATTTCCTGTCCGTAAAATCCCCGAAATAATATATCCTGTCCTGGTCGTACAATGAGGCAATGTCGCTGTCTATGCACAAAGAAACCGAATGAACGGAAGGTATGTTACGGATACTGAAAAGGCTTGACTCTATCTCCTTGGAGTAGCGGCCGTAGAGACCCGGAAACTCGGTGAAGGCCTCTTTCTTTTCCGTAAGATAACCCTCGTCCGCAAACTGGAACGCAAAAATATCGGCACCGTACTTGACCATGGAAGCTCTGTAGCCAAGCAGTGCCGCGGACTGTTCGATCCGCGACGCAAGAGACTCTTCCTCCTGTTTAAGGTAATCATTCCGAAGGAACACGGCGTTGATAACACCGAAGATCAGGAATGAAAGAAGAGTGATTATAAACAGCGAGATGAAATATTTATATTTGAGGGAAATATCGTAAAAAAAGTTTCTCATTTTGATCCGGCTTCCCTGTATTCGGAAGGGGACAGGCCCGTACACTTCTTAAACAGGGTGGAAAAGTAATTGGAATCGTTGATCCCCACCCGGTCTGCCACCTCATAAATGGGGATTCTGTCCTCGGAAATAAGCTTCTGGGCGGCTTCGATCCGGGACCTTGTGATATATACGTTTATGGTGTCTCCCGTTTCCTTCTTAAACAAGGTGCAGAGGTAACTCTTGTTCATAAAAAGAATGTCTGCCACCTTGCTTACGGAAAGATCGGGGTCAGCGTAGTTGTCGTTAATGTATTCAACCGCCTTCTGAATGGTGGGGTTGTTTGTTTCAGGCAGGGTGCGACGCTCCGGGTTTTCGTTAATCAGGGCTTCAAGCTCTTCCTCCGAAAACTGGGCTTTGATCCTCTTAAGGAGTTCTTTTTCTTTTTGAAGGCTCTCGGCACACTGCTTGTCGATTAAGATCTGGGCTGCGGTCTTATTGATGACGTCCCGGACCTCGGAAAGGGAAATGGGCTTCTCTATATAGGAAACGGCCCCCAGTTCGATGGCGGATTTAAGGTCGTCCTTATCACAGTACCCGCTTAAGTATACGGTCTTACACTGAGGGAAGCGGTCCTTTAAACAGAATCCCAGCTGGATCCCGTTCATTTTGGGCATCTTGATGTCGCAAAGACAGATGTCCGGCGTGAAATCTTCGCAGACTGCAAGCGCATCAAGACCGTTCTTGGCGGTCTTTACCTCGGTTATGTTAAGACTCTCCCACTCGATACCGCTAAAGAGGGTGTCCCTGGTCATTTTCTCATCATCAACTATTAGGAGCTTAAGCATAAGGTTCCCCGTCCCGTTGCAAATAAAGAAATATTTTAAAGAATCGCGGCTTTATACCCAAGAAAATTATAGCATCCTTCCGGCGCAAATCGTATATAATATTATTGCGAATAACCATTAGAATATTTGGGAGATGCTTATGCACTCGAAACTGATCAAAACCGCCATTCTTTTACTTTCCATACTGACTTTGTCCGCTTGTTCCGGGCAAAAGAAAACGGATGACGGCCCCAGAGTTTACAACGATTTTGATATATCGGAACAGGTTACCTTAAACGGCTATGTCATCGGAAGCCCAAACCCTGATTTTGGCAAGGTCTGGAGCAAGGTTAACGAAATGCTCCTTCGTGACTTAAACTGCACCATGAACATAACCTATCTTGACTGGGGCGAGTATCAGGCTCAATATCCCCTTATTCTTGCTTCGGGTGAGAACGTGGACTGGATCTTCACGGGGCATTGGTGCATGTACTCGGATGAAGCCGCCAAGGGCGCTTTCAGAGAGATTTCCAAGGAGGACATAAGCACCTATATGCCAAGGCTTGCGGGCTACCTTCCGGACCTTGCCTACAGCCAGTGTTCTCTGGACGGAAAGCTTTACATGATCCCCTCACCCTCTCCCGACAAAAAGACGGATGTGCTGATCCTTCGCGCCGACCTTGCGGACAAGTACGGCGTGGATCTTACGAAGGTGGATTCTTTTTCGGAGATCGGGCCTTACCTTAACGCAATCAAAGAGAACGAGCCGGAAATGCTTCCCCTCTACCTTGACAATTCCCGGAGCCTGTGGCTTAACATGGCGGACGAGTTCGACGGAAAGATCGAGGACGGATACGGCATCGGGTGCTTCCATTCCTTTGACGGCAAAGTTCTTGATGACGGAATCTACTCCATGTTCGACGAGACCATCTTCAAGGCGGTACTTAATACCTCTCTCACCATCCGCGACTGGCAAAAGAAAGGCTACCTCAACCCCGAGGCCCTTGCAAACAGGGTAACTACCAGAGATACCTTCCCGAAGGGTCTTTCCGGCGTGTGCCTTGGAAACTTCCTTGATACCCAGAGCGTACTTGCGGAGGCTGCCGCAAATGGATGGGAAACCAAGCTTATCCTCGATGTCAACGCTTCGGGACATTCCCCCATGGAATCCTATTCCAACAACGGAATCGCAATCTCAGCCTTCTCCAAGCATCCCGAGAGGGCCATGATAGCCATGGACCTTATCATGAACGAGCCTGAATATATCAACCTTATTCAGTTTGGGATCGAAGGGGAACACTACATTGTTACGGAGGATGGAAAGATAGACTATCCCGAAGGTGTAAGTGCTTCGGATACGGGATATAACTGGGAAGAAACCGGATTCTGGTTCTTAAACCGTGACCTTCAGCCCCTACGTGCCACCTGGTCGGATGAATATGTGAACCTTCGCGAACGTATCGAAAATGAAGTGCTTAAAGACAATCCCTACATGGGATTTCAGTTAAACGTTAACCCCGTGCAGGCGGAGTATGCCGCTGTCCACGAGATAATGGAGCAGTATCACAGACCTCTGGAACTTGGCCTTACGGAAGATGTGGAAGGTGCTTACGAGAAGTTAAAGACCCTCCTCTACGCCGCAGGATACGAAAAGCTCCTTAGTGAGTATCAAAGACAGTTTAATAAATACAGGGAAGCCATTGATAAGGCTTCCCTGCACTAGATACTTTGTTTACTTGCCGCGAATTCGCTTGTTTGCCAGATATTTGGCTATTTCCATATAAACTCTTGTAAAAGAACAGCCATATACCATCTTGTTGTTGTACTTGCTGACACGGACGATCCTGCAGAACACGTCAACGTTATATCCGGTCTCCACATCCGTGTACATGGCGCGTACTCTTGACTCACGCTTAAATTCCGGTGCATCCCCTTCTCTTGCTATGAAGGAAATTCCCGTGGCGCTGATGTTGTGGATCTCAACGCGATGTTCAAGGCCACCCTTCTGCAGCGTAACGACACCCTTTGTACCTACGGGAAGACGCACGGCGCTCCTTCGGTTAACCTTGGCTCCGTCGATCTTGGATGAGATAACATGGTAAATACGACCTCTTCGCTCGGCTTTGCTTATGGAAACCGCACGCCAGTAATAAGGCAGTTCGCCGGGAGTGTAGGCCGTCATATCGATCTTAAGATCACCGTCAAAAGCGATCATGTAACGCTCATGCATAAAGGGATGAACGTAAAGATTGTCATCTTCCGAAAAAGCAGGTGTTGTGACAAAGTTCCCCCTGCTGTTTCCGCTCTTAACGTTTATGCTTATTTCAAAATCCGGTCTTATTTCTCTTAATTTCATGTCTCAATCAAATAAATCAGTACGACAGGTCAGAACCGGTCAGTAATTTATAAGCCTGAATGTATTTCTCTATTGTCTTGCCGACAACTTCCTCGGGCAGCTTCCAATCGTGCCCTTCGTTGCTCTTAAGCCAGTCTCTTGCAAACTGCTTGTCAAAAGAAGGCTGACTCTTGCCTGCTTCGTATTCGGCTGCGGGCCAGAATCTGGAACTGTCTGGAGTAAGCATCTCATCACCCACTACCATGTTGCCGTTCTCATCAAGTCCGAACTCGAACTTGGTATCTGCGATTATTATTCCCTTGGTAAGCGCGTAATCCGCACATTTCTTGTAAATGGCGATGGAGTAATCTCTTAACTTGGTTGCATATTCCTTGCCCTTGCCGGGGAAGCGCTTCTCAAGATAATCGACGGAAGCATCAAAAGAAATATTCTCGTCGTGATCACCGATCTCGGCCTTGGTAGAAGGAGTGTAGATGGGCTCAGGGAGTTTCTGTGATTCCTTAAGTCCTTCGGGAAGCTTGATTCCGCAAACAGTGCCGTCTTTAACGTAGCTTGCGTAGCCGCTTCCTGTAATATAACCTCTGACGATACACTCAACGGGAAGCATGTTGAGTTTCTTTACCAGCATCGAACGACCCTTAAAGATGTCGTTGCGGAAGAACTCCGGCATATCGTTAACATCGGTTGAAACCATATGGTTGGGGATGATGTCCTTGGTCAAGTCAAACCAGAATTTGGACATCTGTGTGAGAACACGTCCCTTGTCGGTAACGATGTTCTTTAGTATGACATCAAAGCAGCTGATACGATCTGTGGCTACGAGAATAAGGTTATCGCCGACGTCGTAGATCTCGCGCACTTTGCCTTCTTTGATGGGGGTATAGTCTTTCATGATATTCCCTCCCTTTTTTAGATGCCTATACATTAACATATAAGGCTTCTTTTCGCAAATAAAAAATACGGTTTATTAAGCGTACTTACCGTCACGGGCTTCAAGGAACCCCGCCTGCTTTACAGTTTCCGTTATATCGGTGCCCCGGTCGTAGGTTGTCATGCCAAAATGAGAAAGATAAAGCTTGGTTCCCGGTTTAAGCATGCCCTGTTCCTTCATGGCCCCTGCAAGGAGTTTGTTCATGGCAAGGGTGTTGTGACCCGCTATGCGGAAATTACCCGAATCCTCCCCCACAGTTCCGTCAAGTATCACTCCGTCAAAAGAAAGAGTCCTTAACACATCCCAGGTAGCAGTTGTAAACCAGCCGCCATCACACCCGTAGAACCAGGTTTCGGTTTCGCCGGTTATAACATAGTGGCTGCCCCGTTCGCCGTGTTCACCGATGTGATTGGCTTCGAGATTAAGAAAGGTAAGATTTCCCGCCTTGGCTCTTCCGCCCCTCTTCATGGGACAAAGAATGAGTTTCGACAACGATTCGCGGCTTAAACCCTTGCCCCACTTGGTCTCGCGGCTAAGGTTCAGATTGACCTTGGCACTGTAATGAAAAAACAGACGCACCTTTTCTTTGGCATTCTTTAAAATGCTATCAAGTGTGTCTGTACTCCAGTGATCCTCGTGGGTGTGGGTTACAAATATGTCCGTAATACCTTCCATATTAACTCCCGGGAGAGTCCGGGCATATTCATATATGCCCGGCCCGGGGTCCAGAAGGATGGTATTATTTATAATTATAGATGCGTGATGGCGGAAAAAGTCGCCTTCATGAGCCGGTGCATCCGGCCAGTCTGCGCCTCCCGTGCCTAAAAAACGGATTTCCATATATTAAAGCTCCATAAAGCATATTCTCAATCGGGATGACAGGAGCATTACTCGCAGCAGATTTCGTATGAGCCCTTGGTGAGCCTGATCCTGTCACCTTTCTTTGATGCTTTATCCTTCTTTCCGTTTACTGTGACAGATTTGGCATCGAAAGTAAGCTCAAATTCTGCCTCTGTATCAAAAGGAACTTCCACCTTGAACAAAATGCCTTTATCTTTCTTTTCCCAGGAGCTTCTGATAAGACCCTTGGGTGATTCAAATGAAGCGCAGGCGTGTTTAAAGCGCGCATCCGTGAAAGGTCTTACGGTAAAGTGCTCAAATCCCGGCTTATCGTCACTTGTATCGATACCGCACATGAAACGGTACATCCACTCTACTACGGAACCGTATGCATAGTGATTTAAGCTGTTCATGCCTGTGTCGCTGATCTTACCGTCCGGAAGTACGGAATTCCAACGTTCCCAGATGGTGGTGGCTCCCATGTTTACTTCGTAGAGCCAGCTGGGGAAGTCTTCATTCAAAAGAAGGGTATAAGCAAGGTCAGCATGACCGTTCTCAGTAAGTACGGGACAAAGAATGGGCGTTCCCACAAATCCTGTGGTCAGGTGATCCTTTTCTTCGTGGATCTTCTCAACAAGCCTGTCTATCTGACGCTGTCTTGCGCCCTCCGGGATAAGATCAAGCCAAAGAACCAGTGCATAGGCAGTCTGTGTATCCACCGCAAGTCTTCCGGTGGAAGTATAGTATTCCTTGATAAAGGCTTCTTTTATGTGTTCTGCAAGATCCGTGTAGTACTCGCAGTCTTTCTTTTTGCCGAGGACCTTTGCAGCCCTGGCGGTCAGTGTGGTGGAATAGTAGTAATATGCCGTAGCCACAAAGAAATTGTCCGTAGCACCGAAGGAGCTTCCCTTGTGATAGTTATCAAGTGCAAGCCAGTCGCCGTAATGGAAGCCTGCTGCCCAGAGATATTTACCTCCGCATTTCTCTACATCCACTCTCCTGATGCTGTCGGTCCATGCCTTCATGTTCTCGTACTGATCCGCAAGAAGGACCTTGTCACCGTATGTTCTGTAGACAGTCCAAGGGATGACTGTACCTGCATCCGACCATGCGCATGCACCTTCCGGAGCCATGGCGGGATGATTTCTTCTGTTTTTCTTTTGGGCGGTAATGCGTCCGATCTGGCCCAGAATATCCGGAACCACATGGGGAACCACGCCCTTGTACTCACGCTGGATCAAAAGAGTATCGTACATAAACTTGCGATAGAACGCAGGGGTATACATATTAAAGGCCGCTGTCTGGCTGAATACCTGCGCATCTCCCGTCCATCCCATACGCTCGTCTCTCTGGGGGCAGTCCGTGGGCACATCAAGGAAATTGCCTCTTTGGCCCCACTTGGCATTTAAAAACAGGCGGTTGATCTTCTTGTTTGAGGTTTCGATAACACCGGTGTCCCGCATGTCGGAATAAAGGACTATGCCCTTAAAGTCCTTAAGATCCACATTCTTCATGCCCTGAACCTTCATGAAGCGGAAGCCGTAGAAAGTAAAGTGAGGGCGGACCTTGGCACAGGGACCTGCGGAAATATATTTATATTCCTGCTTGGCGCTGCGAAGATTGTCATTGTAGAACTTGTCGTCCTGAAGGATCTCACCGAACTGGAAAAAGATTTCTTTTCCCGCAGGTTCGTTACAGTTAAACTCAACCCAACCCGTGAATTCCTGGCCGAAGTCGATAACGGTTTCTTTAGCCTTGGTGGCGATGATCTTAACAGGCTTAACGGTATGCATCGCCTTAACGGGAAGACTGAGTCTCGGGACCAGAAGATCCGAACGTCCACCCTTGTAGATCTTTGAGGGGACAAAAGCCTTATCGCAGTTGCCCGGCTTGTTCCAGCCTTCGATCTCCTTGCGGGCATCCCACACTTCGCCGTCGTAAATGCTGCTCTTGACAACGGGTGAAGGTGCACAGAGCCAGGATTCATCCGAAGGAATGATCACGGTCTTGCCGTTTGCGTAAGTCACTCTCAGCTCGCAGATAAGGTGGTTTGTATCGCCGTAAAGCTTATCGAGCCCGTCGATAAAGCCGAAGCGTCCCTTGTACCAGCCGTTTCCAAGCATTACTCCGATGCAGTTCATACCTTTCTTTAAGAGGTCTGTTACATCATAGGTCTGGTACTGACGCCAGAGATTATAGTCGTTGTAATAGGGCGCAAGGTATTCGTCTCCCACCTTTTTGCCGTTGATATATGCTTCGTATACTCCGAGTCCGCAGATGGAAAGGCGTGCACTTACAGGCTTACCCGCAAGTTCCGTTTCCTTTCGGAACAAAGGCTCGTCGCCCTTTTGAGGGTCAAAAGAAGCGGTTATCCATTTTGCTTTCTTGAATCCCACCGGAGTTTCAAAGAAAGCAACAGGGCTCGTACCCTTGTCGTTCTTATCGTCAGTTACGGATACCTGCCAGAAATAGCGGGTTCCGGGCTTAAGTTCGATATCGGGATCGTAATCTAAGGAAGAAATATCCACCCGCTCGCCGCTGTCGCTTATCACGTTCTTCATTTCTTCATCAGTGGCCACTAAAACTCTTGAAGACTTTACTTTTGAGCCTTTGGCTTCTTTTACGATCCATGAAAGACTGACGCCCGACATCATATATCCCAAGGGATTCTCGATATGATTTGTTTTCAAACTCTCAATTTTCATTGGTTGTCCCCTTTTATGTAATGGATTTTATCCTTTGACCGCACCTGCAGTCATACCTTCCATGTAAAGCCTTGACGTGAACATGAAAAGAATGAACAGAGGAATGGTCGCTATCACATAACCTGCAAACATGGCTCCGATCTCCGTTGAACCCACAGAGCTTGTGAAAACCTTAACAGCCACAGTGATAACCTGCTTGGTATTTGACTCGATGACCATCATGGGCCAGATGAAGTCATTGTAATAGTCTACAAGCTTCATGACCGCTATAGTGGAAAGCATAGGCTTGGCAAGAGGTACAGCAATGTGAATGAGTGATTGCAGCTCGCCGCAACCTTCGATCTTGGCGGCCTCAAACAGGTCTTTGGGCACTGCCTCTATGGCATTCCTACAAAGAATGATACCAAGCACCTGACCGCCCGACACCCAGGGAAAGATCAGTGCCCATCTGGTGTTATAGAGGCCGTAGCTCTGTATAAGGCTGTAGTTTGGTGCCAGATACAGAATGCCCGGGATCATCATAAGTGCCATTATTGCCATGTAAAAGAAATTCTTTCCCGGGAACTTCATTGTGGCGAACACGTAACCGCTGAGGGCCGATACCACCAGGGTAAGAGCCACCGCCGCCGCTACCACGAACAGGGTGTTTAACATACTGGTCCGCAGTTTGGTGAAGGCCGAAATGTAGTTGGTCCAGGCTATATGACGCGGGAGTGCAAAGAAATCGTTGTAGATCTCCCAGTTGCTTTTGAATGACATTATAAGCATTACCATGACCGGCACAAAGGCAAAGAACATTATGACAAGCATGATGATCTCTATGACGGACTGGAATCTTATCTCGCGTATTTTTTTACTGCTTATCTTTCCGCTCATAAGATCACTCCTTCCCCTCTGTCAGTTTTCTGCTGATAAGCGTTGCAGTCATGGTAAACAGGAAGAGTACCACGCCTAAGGCACAGGCATATCCGTAACGCCCGAACTGGGCGACATTCAGATACAGCTCCAATGCCGGCACGTAGGTTGACGTACCCGGTCCTCCGCCCGTAAGAATAAAGATACCGTTGAAATCCTGAATGGTACCTATGATATGCAGAGTGATCATGATGCTGAGCTGCGGTCTTATAAGCGGAAGCTGGATCTTCCAGAAAAGATCGTGGCGGGTTGCTCCGTCTATCATGGCGGATTCTTCCACATCCTTACCTATGTTGATAAGGCCTCCGTAGTAAACGAGGAAAGCCATGGCACCAACAAAAGGGAAACCCATGAATATAACCGCCCAGATGGCTGTTTTGGCATCTCCGAGCCATACGCGCTTTAAACTGTCAAGATGCATCGCACCAAGTACTTCGTTTAAAAGACCGATGGAAGGATCGTAGATCTTCTGCCATGTAAGGGCTCCGATAACTCCGGGAACCACGATGGGAAGTACAAAAAGAAATCTGTGCAGGAACTTTCTTTTGTCTCCCTTAATACTGTATACGAGCCAGGCAACAAGAATGGGCATTGTAAGGACTTTGATGACACCCGTAACGGTGATCAGTACCATATTCTTAAAGCCTACCAGGAAGTAACCTTCCGTAAACATCCTCTTGAAGTTATCAAGTCCGATAAACCTTATCTGCGCAAGAGTGGTGTTGGTCTTGGACCAGTTGGTAAATGCTCTTATAAATGCCGTGGCTATGCCTCGATAGTTAAAGAACCATATAAGCAGCAGTGTAGGCAGCAGCATGACATAAGCCATCTTGCAGCGCCACAGGGTCTTTAGGAATTTAATGGTTTTCGTTCTGGAACCGTCAAAGGCCATAAGGGCCGAAGCGATAAAGATAATCGCAAATACGATAAATCCTGTTCTGAACAAAGAAGCTCTTTTGATGTTGCTGTTGATGTTCTCGAGATTGTCCACATAAACCTGCTTGACCATATCGGCAAGACCCGTCATGTACACGCATTTCCCCACGCCTGTAATGGCAGTGATGTGAGTATTCACGTCTCCCGAATACACTTCTTTGTCACGGTCATTCATTATGAAAAAGAAACCTTCATCGGATCCTATCACAACATGACCGTTTTCTTCATCCGCACCGATACTGGCAATGACTGCACTCATTGAGTTACTTACCTTGCCGGAGCGAAGGATGTTCAAGCTTTCGTCAAAACCGTAATAAGAGCCGTCCTTGCAGACAGTCCAGAACATATCCCCGCTTCTTACAAGCTGCAATGCAGCGAAGTTAGTCTTGTATGAACCGACCTTTTCCCCATTCTCACGGATAAGATCGATCTCACCTCGTTTGTTGATGCTTATAACGGTCTCGCCGTCGCTTGCATACTTGATACCCCCAAGGGTAACGGTTGCCTTGTTGTTGTAAAGTTCCGAACCGTCTTCGGTGCTGTAGATCAGAATGTTTGCTTTACTGCTTCCGGTGTTGGTGGCAACCGCAACGCGACTTCCGTCGGGAGAAACATCCAGACCCACTACTCTTCTCTGTATGCTGACAGTTTTCTTTAATTCACCATCGGACAAAGAATATGCATAGACATAACCGTTCTCGTTACCACCGTACAAAAGATCCTGATCCTTTCTTATCACAAGTTCCGAAAAGGGACCTTCCGCGGTCGCATGCCAGAGCTCTTCACCGTCTTTGAAAGCAAAGAGCTTGTTGTCATGGGTACCTATATAGACGATGTCGGTTCCTTTGTCATGAGCGATGCAGTTATTCTGACCGCCCGTAACTATGCCCACATCCTCTATACCTTCCGTTCTTCCCGAGTATATGCGGAAGCACGCAAAGGAAATGCCCGTAAGAATGACAGCGATCAATGCAATTGTCAACCAAATCCTGTTTATCTTCATATTTCCTCGTATTACTGCTAAAACTATTTTTTAATGGAATGATCTCCTCACTTCGTTCAGAGATAGGTCCAAAAAACGTATGCTAAAATCACTTCGTGATTACGTTTTTTAATAGAATCGGCTGCCTGTTTCAGACAGCCGATCTATTAAATACTACATGAGTTGCTATACAAAATCAATTTACATCGTATGTCAAAATGATAATTTATTCGCCTGTAGGAGCGTTTGCGGGATTCTCCATATCCTTCATGGATACGCCCTTTGCAATGCTTGCAGCTTCGAAGTTGTCTTCGATATTCTTCTGGTGCTTAACTGCCCAATCATCAATTGTGATGGCACCGGTAAGGTAATCATAGCTGTATTCATAGAAGTTACGGAATGTTTCAGCGCTTTCGCCGATACCTCTTGCAAGAGTCTGAGCGAAGTCTTTCTGTGCATTACCGATGAACTTAAGGCTTGCAAATGCAGCGTTGATCTCGTCAGGATACTGAACGCCGTATACAAGGCTGGGACCTGAAGGTACAGCGCCTGCATCGATAGCTGCCTGAACGTACTTGGACATACCTTCTACTGAAGAATAGTACATGATAAAGTCAACAACCTGATCGTTGTGAGCCTGATCCTTGGATACGCAGCCTACGAAACCGGTAGCAACTTCGATGGTACGTGCCTTGCCTTCGATTCCTTCACCTTCCATTGAAGGCATGTTGAAGGTACCGAGCTTGAATGCTTTCATTTCAACTTCTTCATCACCGATCTTAATAGCCTCGCCCTTTGCAAGAGACTTCATATCGTTCATGTACTGGGTGATACCCCAACCACCCTGTACCATCATGGCTGCTTTGCCCTGATAGAAGAGTGTCTTGGCACCGTTACCGTCGGTACCGAACATGATGTCTTCACCTGCGTACTTGGGGAATACCTTTGCGAAGTTGGACCAAACAGTCTTCATTCCTGCGGTGTCGCCTCTGTATACGCCGTCTTTGATGTTCTTCATGGCTCTTACAGGGTTACGTGTAACCTTATCGGAGTCATCGTTGAAGCAATCATCGGGGTTATACTTAAAGTAGCTGTCGATATCGGGATCGTAGCAGTAGTCACCGGGCTGAGCCTTATCAAGTTCTACCATTGAACGGGTGGTCTGATCGGCATAGATCTGAGCAAGCCATCCCATGGTGCCTGAATAGAAGCTGTCATAGTTACCGGGCATAGCGATGGGCTGATAACCCTTGGCTGCGATCTTTTCGCATGCATCTACAAGTTCATTCCAGTTGGTGGGAGCCTTAGCGCCGCACTCATCAAAGATATCCTGGTTGTAAAGCCAAAGAACCTGAACAGATTCAAGGCTGAGCGCATCAAATGAGTTGTCTGCCATGTTGACAACCTGCTTGCCATACTCGAACTGCTCTCTCCATGTGCCGTTTGAATAAGGGCTGTCGTTGTCAATGTAATCGTTGTAGTTGATGGACTTGCCGGTCTTTGCATCACCTGCGAAGTTGATGTTTACAATGTCAGCGGAAGTAGTGTCTGCAGTAGCGAATACGTTCTGTACCCACTGATCATATCCGTCTGTAGGCTTAAGGTCGATAACAACCTTTACCTCGGGATGAATAGCCATGTAGCCATCTGCTACGGCCTTCCATCCTTCTTCAACACCGGTACCGGTCTGAACTGCTACGGTGATGGTTGTTTCTTCTTTGGTTGCAGTTTCCTCTGTACTTGTTTCTGTCTTGGTCTCAGTCTTGGTCTCGGTCTTGGTTTCGGTCTTGGTTTCGGTAGACGCCTGGGGCTGAGCTGTTGAAGCTGCGGGCTGTTCGCCACAACCTGCAAGAGTTGCCACTACCATGGCTGTTGCAGCTGTCATAGCCGCGAATTTTCTCCACTTCATAATCTTTCCTCCTTTTTTATATGCGGAACACAGGTAAAACGTTTTAGTTACCCGCGTAACCTGACTTTAAAAAAATTTAACTGCGATCGGCAGCGCTTTCGCGCTCAATATATTCCGAAGCAATGGTCTTATGTCCCGGAGCTTCACCCCTGATAACATCGATAAGATTATGCATCATGGTGCGTCCAAGTTCAAAAACCTGTACATCGATGGTTGAGAGGCTGGGGCTGTAGTACTTGGAAAGCTGCGAGTTATCACAGCCTACAACGGAAACATCCTCCGGTACACGATAGCCGTTACGTTCAAGTTCCCTGATAGCACCGATTGCCATCAGGTCGTTTATCGCCATTACGGATGTAAAGTGCTCCCCTGTAGCAAGTAACCTCTGCACTGCTTCTATTCCTGCATCCTCATCGGTAGTCTGTCTTGCGTTGGCATCGATGATGAGCTTTCTGTTAATGCGAATACCTTCCTTGCGGCAAGCCTCTCTGAAACAATCCCAACGGATGTGGCTTCCGTCCTCGGCAATCCGGGTACCTGCAAGGAATGCAATATCGGAATGACCGTGCTTACGAAGAGAATGTACAGCCTGACTGACTCCCTTCGCATAATCTATCTCTACGTTAAGATCTCCCTGAGTCATGCAGGCGGTCTGTTTCATAACAGCCTTGACCTCGCCGGCCCGGACAGTTGCAAGAATGATACCATCCAAGCCGCGTGAAGCGATGTCAAGTATACCCCCCTGATTAAGGAAATCGCACAGAATAAACGAAACTATGTAACCGTACTGCACTGCGGCGGACTGAGCGCCTTCGAGCATTTCGGTGTAGTAGCCGTTTTTAAGGTTGTCTACAAGGATCGCAACGTGACGCGTTTCCTTGGTGGCAAGGCTCCTGGCTACCATATTGGGACGATAATCCAATGCACGGATGGCGTCCTCAACCTTGGCACGGATCTCATCGGATACAAATTTGGTACCATTTACTACATTGGAGACTGTGGCCACTGAAACTCCGGCATATTCTGCTACGTCTTTTCGTGTGGTCATGGGTGCTCCTTCCGTTAAATTGCACAACTTCAAATTTGGTTACCCGTGTAACTATGTCAACTTTACCATGAGCAAACAGACTTGTCAAGAGGAAACAAAAGAAAAAGACCGCACCTTCCGGTACGGCCTTCTTCCAGTAAACTATCAGAAATCGGCATAAGAATTACACCAGCATTTTCATCCCCAACTCCCATGGTTCATTCTTCCTTGTGAATAACGTATGTAGAACTCAGCAAAACCGAATCCATCGAATCCATATCAGCCTCAGATTTAACAACATCTATTTCTATCGCGTCATATTCTGAATATTTTTCTTTAAGGCTGTCACAATACTTTATAGCATCATTAGTGTTGTATAACAGAATAGGCTTGACAGTTACAGTAATCATATGGCCAAAACTGCCCTCATATGGGCTTGATTCGTTTATGACACGATAATGTGGCACAATAATGATTACAAAAAGCATGATGCAAACTGCAAAAGCACACCAGAATCCGACTTTCAAACCTAAAACACGTTTTTTTAATCGTTTGTACTCCGTCTCATCGCCGCCCAATAGCTCAAGTAAACTAATTCCCAACTTTTCACAAATGACATTTAAATCTGACATCTTGGGCTGTCTGCTACCGGTCTCCCATCGACTTAGGGCTGGTTGTGTAACATTGATGAGCCTTGCAAACTCACTTTGTGTATATCCTTTCTCTACTCTTTTTTTTGCTATCGCGTCCCCAATAATATTGTTATCCATACAATCCCCACACCATTCATGATAACAATATTATAGCATATGTCCGATAAGGCACAAGCGCTGTTTAGTCGCTAAATGCACTCCAAACACACTTAAACAGTTAATCCAACCGATCTATCGTTCCGCTGTAATATACATAGGTTATGTTCTTTTTCGTATCATAATGAAACGAATCAAGATTGAGCGTTCCTCCGTACCGAATTCCATATTTCACAGCCTCATAATAATACGTTTGGGGTGGTTCAGTTACTGGTCCTTGGTATTCCACAATAATCCTCTTCGAAGTTGACATCAATCCCAATAAGGTATTTATCTCCCTTATAACAACAGGTTGCACCGATTCCGATATATTCATATTCTCGAATATCGCTTTTGAATCGATGATCTTATCACTAAGGTTAACTTGTGTCAAGATCATTACAACGCTCATTATTGCTACAAATAATCGCATGCTACTAATTCTCCTTAATTACTTTATTTGAATATAAGCCTCGGTGTCCCACAACCCCTCTGCATACGCTTTGGTTTGATCTTCTTCAAAAAGAAAAGATACACCTGTCATCACATTTTTATCTGGATCGTAATAAAAAACGTGAGTGGCGATAGCGGATTCTACTTCATTGCAATGGGATTTCTTGATTTTTAAATCTAATATTTTTCCGTCTTTGCTGTACATTATTTTACCTTTTGCCCGACCCCGCCCTGATCTATAAATCCATACATAAAAGTCCGCCTCGATCGTATTACCGGTTGAATCTCTGTAGTCATGTTTAAATACCATTATTTTCGGGAAGAATATGATACAGCATAATACTAGGATAACCGTTACCACTGCGATGATTACCAGCTTTTTACGGTCCACGGTGAGTGATTTAACTATTCTTCTCGTCCTTATACTTTCGCCAGCATTCAAAGAAACTCTCCTTTCTTGTGAACCTGAAACAGTACATAAGACAAGGGAAATATAATACAAGAATAATAAGGATGCTGATTATTACCCCTTGTACTATAAGTTCACTCTTTGCTTCTTTTATAAGTGGCAGGCGTTCTTCCCATGGTAACCCAGGTGCTATCTCCTCCTTCAATTTCATAATCTTTCTTTCAAGATATCCTATGTATAGAATTACATATGTAGTAGCCATAAGAAATGCTTCCAACAGCGTAGATCTATACTTGGACAAAAAAAGGAGTACGCTTGGCTTCTTCATATTTCATTCCCTCTCTAATAACAGTGTTTCAGTATAATCCGGGAGACGTTAATATTTTTTCACGTTCAAGTTCAATCTCATGCGACGACTTCTCGTAAACAGTCTCCCAATAGACTTCTCCGGTATCTAGTTCACCCCTATGCTCGGTCTTATAAATAAATTTTCCTGTGCAAACAAACTCCATCGGACTTGGTTTTGTTTGTTTAAACTTATAAACCCAATAATAATCCCGTTGTTTGAAGCTGATACTAAAATGCTTTGCTATTGCTCCGGCGACCGTTCCGACAACACTAAGCACCTTTGCAACTGTCCCTGGAACAAAGGACAACGAAAGCGATATTATTGATATAGGATCTCCTGCCTTAAATGCCCAGTTTCCCGTGTCAGTGACCATTATGTCATCATACCCATAGAGATGTCTTGCATAATCTTCCCTATTCTCGGAATAATACCTAGACATTAAAAATCTGAAATTTCCATTATTTGCATTAGCACTATATTGTTTTATATGTTCTTTATTCTCCTGAAAATCTCGAATATTGTACTTTTCTGTTTTTGTAGCCTTTTGTATTCCTTTAACCTCATATCCCAACAGTCTTACTGCATTCGTACCGTATTCTTTGTAAATTATCTCCCCACTTGCTTTCGCTAAAACAGCTTTTTGCTTTATCTGATCATTCTCAAAATATTCAGATACTATCGATGATGTATTCTCCCTAAGTAAAATGTATGCATGCTCACTGAGTCTTATTTCCTGCACGTTTCTTTCATGGATTTCTTCGGCATTAACTTTGCAAACCGGCCATAAAGTTACTATAAAGATTGCAAGTGATAATACCATTGATAAATACTTAAAAACTTTACTCATATTCAATTGACCTGACTTTCTTTCTCCATTCGTATATTCGCGATACGCTTTAAACCATCACATGTGATACCTTCAAGATACATACCGCAGGTTCAAAAGTCCAATTCCATTTTGGTATACTGCCATTTTCCATTCGCTTATGGTGTAATAACGAAATCATATTGCTATAAGTTCATTGCGACGCGAGTGTCATATCCCCACTTTATACTTTATTTACTTGTTAGAATCCCGTCCGTATTCTATAATCAGATGGTAGAAAGGATTTACAGCCATGAATGATAACAACATCGAATTCTGCATGGTCTGCCATCGAACCGAAGATACCGCAGGCCCTTTGATTAGATTATCCGGCAGCATGCATGTGTGCCGCGACTGCTTTCAGAAAGCCCTCGATATGACCCAGAGCCTTGGAAACATGTTCCCGGGTATGGATTTCATGGGAGGCTTTGGCGGTCAGGGTAAGCCTTCTGATCCTCAGGATAAAGAAAATGAACAGGCAGGCTCCGTGACCGAGAAGTCAGGATCCGGCGATGCAGGTTCAGGCGATGCCGCAAAGACCGACGTTAAGATCGATGACGCATCTTCCGATTCAGACGCTGAGGATACCGAAGACGACGGTGATGCAGGCTTTAGCAGACGTGGCGGCGGATTCCCCAACATAAGTTTTCTCAACCTTGCCGATCTCCAGCAGGCCATGATGGGTCGTCCCAAGCCCAAGAAGAAGAAAAAGCCCCTTGAGCCCATCGACTTAAAGAACGTTCTTCCGCCTCACAAGATCAAGGAAAAACTTGACGAATACGTGATCGGGCAGGAAGTTGCCAAGAAGATAATCTCCGTTGCCGTTTACAACCACTACAAGCGCGTTGCCACCGGCACCATGGATGAGATCGAGATAGAGAAATCAAACATACTTATGATCGGGCCCACAGGTTCCGGCAAGACCTACCTTGTTAAGACTCTTGCCAAACTCCTGGATGTGCCCCTTGCCATTGCCGATGCCACAAGCCTTACCGAGGCAGGCTACATCGGTGATGATATCGAATCCGTCGTATCCAAGCTCCTTGCTGCCGCCGACAACGATGTTGAGCGTGCCGAACGCGGTATCATCTTCATCGACGAGATCGATAAGATCGCCAAAAAGAAAGAAACCCATTCCCGCGACGTAAGCGGTGAAAGCGTACAGCAGGGAATGTTAAAACTCTTAGAGGGTGCTGAAGTTGAAGTTCCCGTGGGAGCCAACAGCAAAAACGCCATGGTTCCTCTTGCCACGGTCAATACAAGGAATATTCTTTTTATATGCGGCGGAGCCTTCCCGGATCTTGAAGAGATCATCAAACAGCGCCTCCAC
>JAILHY010000092.1 GCA_024695575.1 Lachnospiraceae bacterium | reverse complement strand
TAAAGAAGTGTCGTGAAAACTATGGAAACAATAAGGATCTTAAAGAGTTTATTGGTTTTAAACTTAAACTCTTCTGCGGAATTGGAGATATTTTCAAAGCCTATAAATGCCCAGAGTGAAATGCATGCGATCCTGATGATCTGCGCTACTTCGCTTCTTTCAGGCACGTAACCGGGATTAATGGTCGAAGCTCCGCCTGCCTTCACAAACGAAACGACAAAGCATACGATTATGGTCACGGTAAAGTCCACTGCTAACAGTATCATTATGATCGAAACTATCTTACGGGAATGAGAACATATAAATCCGGTAAGAAGGATCGCGATAATACAAAGAAGGATCTCACTTAAACTTATCTGATAGCCAAAGACCGTGTATCTGAAGCCTATCTGCAGTCTGTCCCCAAAGAAATAACGCGAAAACAAAGGAAGAGACGTTATATTGGCCCAGAATACGGAAATATAAGTCAGTCCCAGGAACCACGCCGTCAAGAATCCGTAATCGAAGCCAAAGGCAGTCTTACAGAAACTGTAAGCGCCCCCTGCCTCCGGACAACGTATGGTCATAAAATGATAATTGTACGCTATTATCATCATTACCGCCGCCCCGATTAGCAGCCCGAATACAGATCCAAGGGGACCCGCCTTTACAAGATATGTATTTCCCGTAATAACAAAAGAACCCCAGCCTATGCTCGTGCCAATGGAAAAGGCCCAGGCACCCGCCGGGGAAAGATATGGTTTCAGTTTCGGTTGGTTTTCTTTTGACTCGCCCATAAAAAAATCCCTCCGAAATCAATTATACACAACATAATTAACAGATAAGATTTCTCGACTCCGCTTCGCTACGCTCGAAATGACAAAAGCCCCCCGCTCTTGTCATCTTGAGCGAGGGGCTTGACCCGAGTCGAAAGATCTTTATTTAAAACTTTCCTGCCTTAGCAGCCTCTTCGATAGAAACTGCGGTAGAAACGGTCATACCAACCATGGGGTTGTTACCTGCGCCGATAAGACCCATCATCTCAACGTGAGCAGGAACTAAAGAAGAACCTGCAAACTGAGCATCGGAGTGCATACGACCCATGGTATCGGTCATACCGTAGGAAGCAGGACCTGCTGCCATGTTATCGGGATGAAGGGTACGGCCTGTGCCACCGCCGGAAGCAACTGAGAAGTACTTCTTGCCTGCTTCGAGTCTTTCCTTCTTGTAGGTACCTGCAACAGGATGCTGGAATCTGGTGGGGTTGGTTGAGTTACCGGTGATGGAAACGTCAACGTTCTCTTTCCACATGATTGCAACACCTTCGCAAACATCGTTAGCGCCGTAGCAGTTAACCTTTGCACGAGGTGAGTTAGCATCCTTTGAGTAGCACTTACGAGAAACTTCCTTAACAGTGTTGGTGTAAGGATCGTACTCTGTCTCTACGAAAGTGAAACCGTTGATACGGGAAATGATCTGAGCTGCGTCTTTGCCAAGTCCGTTAAGGATGACACGGAGAGGTTTCTGACGAACTTTGTTAGCCTTCTCTGCGATACCGATAGCGCCTTCTGCAGCTGCAAAAGACTCGTGACCTGCAAGGAATGCGAAGCACTCGGTGTCCTCTTCAAGAAGCATCTTACCAAGATTACCGTGGCCAAGACCAACCTTACGGGTGTCTGCTACGGAACCGGGAATACAGAAAGCCTGAAGGCCTTCGCCGATAGCTGCAGCAGCCTCGGAAGCCTTGCGGCAGTTCTTCTTGATTGCGATTGCGGCGCCTACAGTGTAAGCCCACTTAGCGTTTTCAAAGCAGATAGGCTGAATGCCTTCGATGAGCTTGTAAACATCGATGCCTGCTGCCATTGTGATATCTTTACATTCTTCGATGGAAGAGATGCCGTACTCCTTAAGCTTAGCAAGGATCTGAGGCTCTCTTCTTTCATATGATTCAAATAATGCCATTTTTTTATCCTCCTTCTTACCCTGCTTATTCTTTTCTGGGATCGATGAAACGAACTGCGTCCGCTACACGACCGTACTGACCGGATGCCTTCTTAAGGGCTTCCTCTGCGCTGTCGCCCTTCTTGATGAAGTCCATCATCTTACCAAAGTTAACGTACTTGTAACCGATGATCTCATCGTTCTCATCAAGAGCAAGATCAGTGATGTAACCGTCTGTAAGTTCAAGGTAACGGGGTCCCTTTGAAAGTGTTCCGTAAGTGGTACCGATCATGGTACGGGTTCCCTTACCAAGGTCCTCAAGACCTGCACCGATCTGAAGGCCGTCCTCGGAGAATGCACTCTGGGTACGTCCGTAAACGATCTGAAGGAAAAGCTCTCTCATAGCGGTGTTGATAGCATCACAAACAAGGTCTGTGTTAAGAGCTTCAAGAATGGTAAGTCCGGGAAGGATCTCTGCTGCCATAGCTGCGGAGTGAGTCATACCGGAGCATCCAAGGGTCTCTACAAGAGCTTCCTGGATAACACCGTCTTTAACGTTGAGGGAAAGCTTGCAGGCACCCTGCTGAGGTGCACACCAGCCTACGCCGTGGGTATAGCCGGAAATGTCTTCGACTTTTTTAGCCTTAACCCATTTAGCCTCTTCGGGAATGGGAGCAGCACCATGATGTACTCCCTGAGTTACAGGGCACATGTTCTTAACTTCTGTTGAGTAAATCATATATTCCTCCTTATATTATATTTGGGAATGCGAAATCTTGTTAGATAATACCATACCCGCATTCATTTATCAACAATCGCAATTACAAATTTGAGGAAAAAGAAACCTATCTTCCGCGCCTTCTGTCGTTGTTCCCGCTGTAGAACCTTTCCTTATCCGCGTACATGGCTTCGTCCGCGCGCTTGAATACAGCCTGGAAATCCCCGTCCCGCAGCCTGTCATAGATGGCGTAACCCTTGGAAATTGCCAGTTTCATGTCGTATTTCCTGTATCCCATGTTAAACTCTTCGAGCTTAAGGTTAAACTTGTCAAAATAAAGATCCATATCGGAAGACTCCACGCCTTCAACGATGACGGTAAATTCATCGCCTCCGACACGGAACACTTTCTCGGCTCCGTATACAAGCTTCATTACGCTTGCGGCATCGGATATAAGCTTATCGCCAAACTCATGTCCCATGTTGTCGTTGACACGCTTAAGCCCGTTGATATCAAAGACCACTATACCGAAGTCCGCCATATGCTCTATGATCTTACGATCTATCTTTCTGATGGCATCAAGGTAAGCCGCCTTGTTTCCTACACCCGTCATTGCATCCGTAAAGGCCTGGGCATGTATGTATTCAAAATACTCATTAAGTTCTCTTGCCATCTGTTTTATGCTCTTGGCAAGTTCACCTATCTCATTCTCCGAAGAATAAGCTATTGGAGTATTAAGCTCGCCCTTAGCTATTCGGGACGCAGCTCCCGTAAGCTGCTGGATCGGACCCACGATCTTTGAGTA
>JAILHY010000080.1 GCA_024695575.1 Lachnospiraceae bacterium | reverse complement strand
TAGTTTTCGGGATAAAGCATCTCATCCGCAGGCGCAAACCCGGTTGCTTCCACCGCCTTCATATGCATGTGGCGGGTTGCGATGATACCCTTAAAAAGATCGGATTTACCCGTAGGATCAGGCTGATGGAGCATTCCCTTGTATCCGTCTCCCGTGGTACGGGGCTTGTTGGTATAGACTCTCGGAACGATCAGGATCTTATCCTTAACCTTTTCCTGAACAGGGACGAGCCTTGAAATATAGTCAATAACACTGTCTTCGTTATCTGCGGAACAGGGCCCGATAATCAAAAGAAGCCTGTCTGACTTACCTTCAAGGACTTCGAAAACTTCTTTTCGTTTGTTGCTTATATCCTCCCGCATCCTGTCGGAAATAGGAAACATTTCTTTTACTTCCGAGGGAAGTGCGAGTTTTTTTTCAAAATCAAGATTCATGAGATTCTCCCGTTATTTTTTATCAAATAAGGCTCTCCGCTTAGTGGAAAGTCGCATTTTTTCTTTTAACTCAGGGCCGTTTTCGCTTTCGATGAGGTTCCTGATGGAATTAAACTCGCCGATGAAAAGGTCCATTTCACGTAACAAAGCTTCTTTGTTTAAAAAGAACAGCTCGGTCCACATATTCTCGTT
The DNA here is from genome assembly GCA_024695575.1 of Lachnospiraceae bacterium. Taxonomy (GTDB): domain Bacteria; phylum Bacillota; class Clostridia; order Lachnospirales; family Lachnospiraceae; genus UBA1258. Next base: position 2,060 of record JAILHY010000080.1, on the reverse strand, counting down.
GATCCTGGCTATCCTGGTAAGATCCCTGAAGGAATCTCCCGTATAATCCGCAAGGTGCTCGTTGTCCGTACAAGTCATAAGGGACACGGCAATGCAGTGAGTAAGCTGCGAAACAAAGGCTATGGCTCTGTCGTGATCTTCCGGTGAAAGCTCGGAAATCCTTGAAAATCCAAGGATGGAACCCAGTTCCTTGCACCAGGCGATAGTTTCGGATGTATTACGGTCTGTAGGTACCACAATGTAGTTAGCCTTGGTAAAAATATTAGGATCCGAATTACGGACACCTGACAGTTCCCTGCCCGCCATGGGGTGAGCTGCGATAAACTCGACATCGGACCTTAAAATGTCCTGAAGCGAATAAACCACGGAAAACTTGATACCCGTAACGTCCGTAAGTATGGTACCGGGTCTAAAGCACTCCTGATTATCCTTAACCCAGTTAACAACAAGAGTCGGATAAAGAGCTATAACAATGTAGTCTGCTTCGCTTATAAGCTCAGGGTCATTATTAACCGCACCTTTGTCGATTATTCCGTTTTCCAGGGCAAACTTAATGGAATCTTCGTCCCTGTCTATGGCATAAACGGTAAATTCCTTGGCTTTAAGAGCTTTGGCATAACTTCCGCCCATAAGTCCGAGTCCCACGATAAGGAAAACTGCATCACTGTTCATTTTGAAACTTAACTCCAAGTGTTTTAATTATTTCAAAGAAATCTGGGAAGCTTTTGTTAACAGCATTTTCCCCTTCCAATGTTCCGCCGGTAATTGACAAAAGAACTGAAAGGGACATGGCGATCCTGTGGTCGTTGTGGCCCCAAACGGGTGTTGAAGGTCTTAAAAGCTTTCCTTCCTCAATGTCTATGTGATTTTCCGATACATGTGCTTTAATGCCGAATTTATTAAGTTCTTCGGCCATTGCGACACCTCTGTCACTTTCTTTGATCTTGAGTCTTTCGGTACCGGTAAGTCTTCCGCCCTTCCTGATAGCCATAACCGCCATTAGGACAGGTCCAAGATCCGGGCAGTCCTTAATATCAAATACAGGATGTTCTGCGGAAAATAATTCGTTGAAAAATTTCCGATATATTCTGTCGCCCTGAACCGAATCGGACGAAAGTCCCTTAACATCCACCTTGCCGCCTGCAAGATTAAAGGCATCAAGGAATGCAGCGTTTGAATAATCTCCCTCAACCGAAAGTTTAGCAGGATAGATCCGCCCGCCCTTAACGTATATGGTATCCACATCCTCAAAATCCGTTTCGATCCCGAATTTACGAAAAGCGTCCATGGTCATAAGGATATAAGGCCGACTCTCAAGCCCGTCGGTTATATGTATCCTGTAAGTTCCCGGTTTCAATGCATAGTAAAACATGAGGCCCGTAATAAACTGAGAGCTTATATTCCCGGGGACAGTTACGTCGTTAAAGTCCACATCGCCTTCGTAACTGATGTGATCGCCGTCTTTATATAACCTTCCGCCGTTTTCATTAATTAGTTTTTCATATACGGACAGAGGGCGCTCAAGGAGTCTCTCGCTTCCGTAGTACTTAGCTTTGGAAGCGTAATTAAAGGTTATGGGAATAAAGAACCTTAATGTTGATCCGCTCTCTCTACACTTGAATTCAGGCGCATCGTCACGGAAATAGTGTTTTCCGTCAACTGTTACTTTGCTTCCTTCTATATTGACCTTGGCTCCGATTGCCTCAATACAATCGATTGTAGCCAATATATCTTCCGAAAAAGAAACATTCTCAATAACACTTCGTCCGTCAGCCATAGCCGCAAGTATCAGAAATCTGTGGGCCATACTCTTTGAAGGAGGCGCAGTTACCGTGCCCTTTGCGAGTGAGGGTTCAAATACCATGCTCATTCTCTTGCCTCCGAAAGAAAGTCCCTAGCCTCGAGATAGCCGTTAATTCCATCACCGGATATCGTTTTTTCGCATGCCCCACGAACATAAGAGATCTTGCGAAACTCTTCCCTTGAATCCACGTCGGAGATGTGCACTTCAACGGCAGGAATAGAAACTGCTTTAAGCGCATCCAGAATGGCTACGCTTG
>JAILHY010000058.1 GCA_024695575.1 Lachnospiraceae bacterium | reverse complement strand
CTTGTAACATATCTTGTCAGATCGGGACTTTACAAGGATTTAAGGACTTATATCGCAATAGTTCTTACGGCGGTACTCCTGCCTGTCTGTGCCAATATGATACTCATCGCCAATTCGGATGTGACCTATCATTCTCTCATGCGTTACCAGTGGGCCTTCATTCCGGTGATACTGCTTGTACCACTCGACAGAGTATCCGCTGATGGAACATTTAAGACAATATGCGCGTGGGTTGCAACGATCTCTGCCTGTGTACTTGCGTTTTCTTTTGCGGTGACGGACAATATCGCCTACGAAAACCTTAACAAGAAATACGAAAAAACCTACGCATACACATTAAGACTCCTTGACAGGATCGAGGAAACCGAAGGATATTACCGGGGAATGCCCGTCAACATGATAGGAGTTGTGGGAACGGACAGCTTCCCGGTCACTGATCTTACCGAAGGCGTAACCGCTGAGATCCTTGGAACTTCGGGGGACTTTCTTCTTTACAGACCGGAGAACTACAGGCTGTTTATGGAGAACTATCTCGGAGCCAGCGTGAATTTCCTGCCTGCAGATGCTTCGGGATTTTACTACGAGGACTGGTATGTTAACATGCATTCTTTCCCTGCGGCGGATTCCATCGTCATCAGGGACGGAGTAATGTACATTAAGACTGAAAATCAAACGAGGAACTGATATGTCACTGGTTTCACTTATCGTGCCTTCCTACAACGAAGAGGACAACATAAATAATACGGTTTCGGAGCTTACCGGGGTCATGGAATCCACCGGGGAAGACTACGAGATCATATTTGTAAATGATGGTTCCAAGGACAGAACCTATGAGGCGATCAAAGCGGCTTCAGCCAATAACCGCCACGTTAAGGGCCTTAGTTTCAGCCGGAATTTTGGCAAAGAAGCGGCTATATTTGCAGGTCTTTCCGCAGCTTCGGGCGATGCCTGCGTGGTACTTGACTGCGATCTTCAGCATCCCCCCAAGGTTATCCCCGACATGCTCAAACTCTGGCACGAGGGAGCCGAGGCCGTGGAAGGCGTTAAGCATTCAAGAGGCCGTGAAAGCCTTCTTCACAAGATGTTTGCGGGACTTTTTTACGGTATCATGTCCAAGATAATCAAGATAGACATGCGGGCAACCTCCGATTACAAGCTCCTTGATCGCAAGGTCGTGGACGCACTATTAAATCTAAAAGAAACCAACACATTTTTCAGGGCACTTTCTTTCTGGGTAGGGTTTAAATCCGTTAAGCTTGAGTATGACGTGGAGGAGCGCAAATACGGTCACAGCAAGTGGAGTGTGGGAAGCCTCTTTAAATACGCCATAAACAATGCAACGAGCTTCAGCACCCTTCCTCTTCAGATAGTGACTTTCCTTGGATTTTTCTCGATTATAGCGGGAGGAATACTTGGAATACAGACTCTGGTGAAATACTTTATGGGAGCTGCCGCGGAAGGATTTCCCACGGTCATTCTTCTTGAACTCATAATCGGCGGATTTATCATGTTAAGTCTTGGCATAATCGGCCATTATGTGGGCAGGATATACGAGGAAGTCAAGGGTCGCCCCAGATACATCATCAGTGAACATACGGACAATCTGCAGGGCAGATTCTGAGATCGGAGTTACAGTAAGTGGAACAGACAGATGCTTTTTTTGAACGACTGAACAAGAATAAAACCTACGCAGGTATCACGGGCTTTCTTTTTCCCGTGATACTTGTTGTATTTGCGTTTATCAAGGTGAACAAGGGCTTGGACATTACGGACTCGGCCTTCAATCCTTACAATTATCTTCATACGGGAAGCCTTAACGATACCTGGTTTTACTCATATTTCCTGACAAACATGCTGGGTGCCTTCTTTGGCATACTTCCCATGGGAAAGACCATGCTCGGAATGAATATCTATACCGGGCTTGTAAAGCTTATACTGGCGCTTTTGTCCTATTTCTTTTTCACAAAAAGAATAGGATTCAGGCGGGAATATGTGTTTATCGGCGTGCTGACGGCTCTTGGTCTTTGCTGGTGCCCCACCACAGTTATGTATAACTATCTCACATATCTTCTGTTCTTTGCAGGAACCGCCATGCTTTACACGGGTCTCGTGAAGGATGACGTGAAGCGACTGTTCATTGCGGGATTGTTGCTTGGACTTAATCTCTTTGTAAGATTTCCGAATCTCTGCGAGGCAGGGCTTATCGTTGCCGTATGGTTCTATTCCTTCCTGCAAAAAGAAACCCTTCGTGATTGCCTTAAAAAGACCGGAATTTGCATTCTTGGCTATGTGATAGCACTTGTAATCGGGTTTGTTGCCATTGCCTTTACTCCAAACGGCATTGGCGGTTTCTTTGAAGGGATCAAAGGGCTTTTTGCCATGACAAAGGAAGCTACGGGCTATGCTCCCACCGGAATGATCCGTGGAATAGTCGATGTATACGTGTGGTTCTGGACCTATACGGAAACCACAATTCTTATGCTCCTTATGTGCACCCTCGTAAGCCTGATGCTCCCTCACAAGCTTAACTGGGTACGTTACTTTGCGGTTTCGGTCATAACCTTAGTCCTTATCTTTATGCTTTACAGGAAGGGAATGTTTTCTTTTGACTACTCATCCTACGGCCCCATCTACGGCACGGGAGTGCTGGTTACGGAGATAACGCTGCTTTTCTCCATATTCTGTCTTATTGCGAAGATTGAAAAAGAAGACAAGCTCCTTGCCATGATCTGCATCCTTACGGTGCTCATCACACCCCTTGGCACCAATAACGCACTGTATGCCAATATCAATTACGGATTCTTCACACTGCCTGTACTCATTGCCCTTTTGTTCAGGCAGAAGCACATAAATCCCTATTTTAAGACAGTTAATTACGCCCTTTTGCTATTAACTCTCCTTCTTACCGTCCAAAGCGTTATTTTCGGAGCAAGGTTTGTATTCAGAGACGGGGATAAACAGCCCATGAACACTAAAGTTCTCGGACCTGCGGCTGTCGGAGCCATGAAGACAACTGCTGATCATGCTTCGGAACTTAACGGGCTTTTTAAGTACTTCAGTGACAAGTCAAATGTCCCCGGAGATGCGGGTATTCTTCAGTACGGGGATGTTTCGGGACTTGCTTTTTACCTTCAAAGGGAAGTGGCTACGGGATTTGCATGGCCTTCCCTTGATTCCTATCCGATAGAGAGTTTCCAAAATGACCTGAATGAGCTTGAATCAAAGGGCGAAACTCCCGTTGTAATAGTCGGCATCAGAGACTATGAGCAGATGAACTCTGATGAATTAACTCCAAAGCAAATAATTCTTAAAGAATTTTTAGGAAACAACCACTACGAAATAGGTTATTATAGTGAGAGACTTGTGGTATTAACTGCGAGCCGGAACGGAGAAAACTGATGGATTACAAGATTAGATTTAATGTTCCTCCCTTTGTGGGCAAAGAAACCGATTATATCATGCAGGCCGTTAAGAACGAGAAGATCTGCGGAGACGGCGAATTCACCAAGAAGGATAACGCATGGCTTGAGGAGAAGACCGGCACGGCTAAGGCACTTCTTACAACCTCCTGTACTCATGCACTTGAGATGGCAGCCATCCTTTGCGGGGTAAAAGAAGGGGATGAAGTCATAATGCCTTCCTACACCTTCGTTTCTACAGCCGATGCATTTGTTTTAAGAGGCGCAAAGTGCGTATTTGTGGACGTTCGTCCCGATACCATGAATATTGACGAGACCAAGATTGAAGAAGCCATAACCGACAGGACCGTTGCGATCGCTCCCGTTCACTACGCAGGTGTTGGCTGCGAAATGGATACCATCATGGATATTGCCAAGCGCCATAACCTTAAGGTTGTAGAGGATGCGGCTCAGGGCATCATGGCAGAGTATAAGGGCAAGGCTCTCGGAACCTTCGGCGATTACGGATGTCTTTCTTTTCACGAGACCAAGAATTACAGCATGGGCGAAGGCGGTGCAATACTTATCCGCGACGCAGACATGATCGAAGATGCCGAAGTCATCAGGGAAAAAGGAACCAACCGAAGCAAATATTTCCGTGGTCAGGTAGACAAATACACCTGGATCAATCCCGGTTCTTCTTACCTTCCAAGCGACATGAACGCGGCTTATCTCTGGGCTCAGCTGGAGCAGGCCGATAAGATCAACGAGGATAGACTTGCTTCCTGGAATCTGTATAACGAACTCCTCACTCCCCTTAAAGAAAGAGGAATACTGGAGCTTCCCGTAATTCCCGAGCACTGCAAGCACAATGCTCATATGTTCTACATCAAGACCAAGGATGTGGCAGAGCGTACCGAACTTATCGACTACCTGAAGGCAGACGGTATCTACTCCGCATTCCACTATGTACCGCTTCACACTTCTCCCGCGGGAAAGCGCCTCGGACGCTTCCACGGCGAGGATAAATATACCACAAGGGAAAGCGAGAGACTTACACGTCTTCCCATGTTCTACGGATTAAAGAAAGAAGAAATAGAGTTTATCTGCGACAGGGTGAAAGCATTCTATCATGTTTAGGAAACTTGCGGAAAACAAGGCACATCCGGCCTTTACAGTAATTGCTGTCCTGCAGACGATAGTCTGTGTGGTCTGGCTTTGTCTTAATCCGCCGGAGATGTGGATGCCGATGTATTTTCAGAGGCTTGTCTTTACAGCGTTGGTAATGGCCTGGGCGTGTTATGATCTTAAGCTTCCGCCCGTTACTGTATTATATGTTTTGTCCTGTCCTTTTATTCAGCTTATCATCACAGGTTCGGCGGGGGTATGGTGCATGTGCGGACTGTCGGTCTTTGCGGTTTCCTTACTTTATAAGCTGTACAGTATAAAAAAGCCTCTGATCTTTGTACCGGTTATGATAGTCGTGGCGGTGCTTGCGGTTATAGGCGAGAAGCTGTTTGTATTCGATCCTTCGTCTGCTGCGAAAATGACGCCTGCCTATCTTTTGTTCGAAAAGACTGCATGGCCTCACTTTCACGCCTACGGGCTTGGATTCGGACCCAGGTTTTTAAGTGAATATGCAGGTCTTGTGGACGAAGCTGACCTTAATCCCTTAATGATCAGACGGGAACTTGCCCCTTTGCTTAAAGAAATGTACGGGGCAGATACTCAGAGATATTTCCTGCAGGCATCCGTTTATGCCATGAGCATCGGCACCAGGACTTTCATAGGTGAGTTTATCGTAAGGATCCTTCTTTGGATATTCGCACCCTTTTCTTTTGCAGTTGTCAATCTGTTTCAGACAGGCGATACCTATGTGGCTGAGAATATGCTTGATCTGGCGGGCACGGCTCCGGGAGCGGCAGGGATCTACCTGTTTGTTTTTTATGGGAGTTTTCTGTTTCTGATCATAGGAACAGCAGTACGGACAATTATGGCGAAGGGCTTAAAGAAACTATTCAAAGCCTATGCAGGGTTCATCGGGGTGATCGTGCCCATAGCGTTGTTTCTGTGGTTTATGAGACTTCCGTGTTTTGATATAAGGGATGCGGGGCTGATTACTACCCTTCACCTGTGCTTTGTTGCATGGGCATTCAACAGATCGGACGGTATTGTATGATTGTTTTGGAAATGATCATCGCTATTCTTTTAATAACGGTGCTTCCATGTGCCATGGGGCTTATTTACCCTGACGCCAGGAAACACCCGCAAAGATCCTATGTTTACGGCCTCGTTACAATGTGGGCCGTTATCTTTGTTTTTGCGCTTCCTTCGATCATGGCGGATCTTACCCTGACGGTCCTTCTGATGCTTGTAAGTCCCGTGTGCCTGATAATGGGAGTGTGGGGACTTGCGGCATATATAATGGATCGGAAACGGTCTTCAGAGGAGCGCTCCACGCTGACTCTTGGAAGGACCGAGATACTTTATCTTGGCCTGTTTATCGGCCTTGTGGTGTTTCAAATGTACAAAAGCGTCACCACGGCCTACTCAGACGGCGATGATGCTTATTATGTGAGTGTTGCGGGAATTGCCAATTCGGGTGACAGCATGTACCGTGCGGATCCTTATACGGGAATGGCGTTTCTGCAGACCAAGCGCTATACTTTCGCATCCTTCCCCATGTGGATCGCAATGATAGCAAGGGTATCGGGCCTTAATACCGCTACGGTAGCCCACGTGATACTGCCCCTTGTGCTGGTTCCGGCCACATATTTGATATATACCAATATTTCGGGACTCATTTTTAAGAACGACCGGCAAAAGAAATATCTGTTTCTTTCCCTGCTGTCGGTCTTTGTGATATTTTCGGGATTTTCAACCGCCGTTGCCGAAAAGTTCCTCCTTGCAAGAGTTAGGCAGGGTAAAGAGGCTCTCGGAAACATAATCATTCCAACTGCCTTATTCCTCATAATGAACATAGTGGGAGAAGGCGAGGACAGCAAACCTAAGATAACCCGCGAAAAGCTGATACTTATGTGGGTTCTTGGTCTTGCGGGAGCGCTCACCAGCGTATTTTCAAATCTGGTACTTGTGCTTCTCTGGGGCTTTCTTGCAATATACTGCGTTATCAAAAAATGCGACAGAAAGACAGTGATCACAGCACTTTCGGCCATGGTTCCGGAACTTCTGATCCTTGGCCTGTTCGTTATAAAATGAGGTAAGACAGAGTGTATTCTCAGGTTATAGATAACATCCAACGTTATATGGGCACGGGAGGATACCTGATCCTTTTTGCGGCAGCAGTGCTGTATCTTTTTTTCCGTGAAAAAGAAAAACGCCTAAGGGTTGTATTCGTCTGGCTTCCCGTGGTAGTATTTGCCGTTTTCTTTTGCCCGGTGTGGGGACTTTACTTCAAGTTCAGGGATGACGGAGAGATACTGTTCAGGCTCCTGTGGCTCCTGCCTGTAGCCCTGGTGGTACCCTATGCCATGGTGAGGCTCATTGGGGAGATCCCGGACAAATTCAAGGCGGCGGGGACTGTGGTTTCTTTTGCGGTGCTTATCCTGTTCGGAAAGTATATGTACACTCCGGACCTCTTTCCCAAGGCCGAGAACATCTATCATGTTCCTGAAACGGTGGTTAAGATCTGTGACGAGATCAAGGTAGAGGGCAGGGAAGTAAGAGCATGTTTCCCTGAGGAATTCGTAGTAACCGTGAGGCAGTATTCGCCCTATATTCACCTGACTTTCGGTCGAGAGATCTACAAGGGATCCCTGGAGCGCGGCGTAGATGCCATGTACATCCTGAGAAAGGATCCCATTGATACGGAGGAACTTGTAAAGGTTCTAAAAGAAACCGATACACCTTATCTTATCGTAAAGAACGACAGGGTCTTTGATGAGAACCCCTGGAAATACGATTTCTGCTTTGTGACGGAGATCGACGGATATGACATTTACCTTGATAACAACGCTTATCTTGGGCTTGATTACATAAATTACCGATAGAGGATATATGAAAAAGATACTCAAAAAACTTCGCATGCTTTTAAGCAGAAAACAGAAATGGCAGATGGCGGGACTTGTGGTAATGATGCTCATAGGTGCCGTGCTTGAGACCGGAAGTATTGCTCTGGTTCTTTCAACAGTGAGCGTGCTCGTGGAGCCTGAAGGGATCGAAAATAACCTGTTCCTTCACAAAACCTATGCCGGCTTTGGTTTCACGGACAAACAGAGCTTTACTGTGTTCATAATGGTTCTTCTGATCTTTGCCTTTGTGCTTAAGAGCGTATTTCTTTTCCTTGAGTGGAAAGCAATGTACGCCTTTGTATACAGGAATCAGTTCGAAACCTCCGAAAGAATGCTTAAAAGCTACCTTCGTAAGAACTACGAGTATTACCTCTTTGCGGATACGGCAGTCATTCAGCGAAGCATCACTTCCGACGTAAACAACATGTTTGCGCTGATCCTGGCGCTTTTGACCATCACTTCGGAGATCATAGTCTTCGTGTCACTGGTACTTGTTCTCTTGCTGGTGGATCCTCTGATGTGCATTGTGTTTGCGGTGCTGATCTTAAGCGTCATGATATTCATGAAAAAGGTGTTAAAGCCTGTCATGATCAAGGCCGGCAAGGACAATTCGGACTATTATGCGGGACTTTTCAAGTGGATTTCACAGATCGTGCAGGGTATCAAGGATGTTAAGGTTACAGGCTCGGAAAGTTACTTTGTGGAAGAATACAAAAAGTGTGGAATGGGCTACGTGAACGCGGTTCAGAAGTATTCCCTGTACAACAATACTCCCAAGCTTGTGATCGAGACCGTGGGCATAGCGGGAATGATACTTTACATTATTTATCTTGTTATAAACGGAGCGGATATTACGGCGAAACTTCCTGCGTTTTCGGCCTTTGCGGTGGCTGCGGTGAAGCTCATGCCTTCCGCCAACAAAATAAACAACCAGCTTAACCAGATTGCCTATACGGAACCCTTCTTTATGGGCGTAAGTGATACGCTTCAGGACGACATCAACAACAAAAACACGGATATGAGCTTTGCGGAAGGCCCTGTTACCGAGCTTCCCATCAAAAAAGAAATCGTGATGGAACACATCACCTACAAATATCCGGAGACAACGAAGCTTATTTTTGATGATGCGGGTATTACCATCCCTGTGGGTACCGCAGTTGGTATCGTAGGTACCACGGGCTCAGGTAAAACAACAATTGTTGATATCCTTCTTGGATTGCTTAAACCCGAAGGGGGCAGGATCCTCGCGGACGGTACGGATATTCGCAGCAACTTCAGGGGCTGGCTGAACAACGTGGGATACATTCCCCAGATGATATACATGCTGGACGATACCATAGCGGGTAATGTGTGCTTCGGATCTCCTGTGAGGGATGAAGCTCGTATATGGGAGGTGCTTAAGGAAGCCCATCTTGATGAGTTTGTTAAGGGACTTCCTGAAGGACTTGAAACAAAGATCGGCGAGCGCGGTATCAGAATTTCCGGCGGACAGCGTCAGAGAATCGGTATAGCAAGAGCTCTTTACAACGATCCTGAGGTACTGATACTGGATGAGGCCACCAGTGCGCTTGATAACGATACTGAGGCTGCCATCATGGAATCCATTAACGCACTTCACGGTCGAAAGACACTTATCATCATAGCCCACAGGCTTGAGACCATTAAGAAATGCGACGTGGTCTACAGAGTGCAGGACGGAAAGATTACAAAGGAAAAGGAACAGTAAAATGGCTAAAGATCAGAATAATCAGGGTGAAATGTCCGAAAAAAAGGGAATAAAGAGTTACATTGTCCATTTAGTGATAGCAGCGGTTCTTGTGGGAATAGTTGCTTTGGTAGTGGTAAGGCTCAATATCTGGAGTCACAGGACTACAACTGTTGAGAAGATTTACGAAGTCGGAGAATTAAAATCCGAGAGTCAGGACAATATTGTGTACAGGGATCCTGCTAAGCCTTTCCGTGAGCCGGACGGAGTCACCAGAGCCGTTATTTTTGGTAACTACATGGTTGATAACTATGGCAAGGACAAGTCCATAATCAATATGCTGAAAGAAAACTTTGACTGGGAATTCATTGATCTTTCCGTTGATGCCACCTGTATAGCTCAGCACAGCCAGGCAGGTGAGGAACGTGAACTGTTTGACAATTTCTGCCTGTTTAAGATGGTTGAATACATATTGACGGGAACAAAGTCCGATTATCAGAAATATGCTCCTTTTTACAGAGAAGTTGATAAGGATGCTTTTGTTGAAAAGTGGAGATCGGTGGACTTTAACAAAGTCGATAAAGTCATAATCATGTACTCTCTCATGGACTATTACTACATTAACAGACGTACCGGTGAAAACGACGAGACCAGCGTCTTCGGAAGTCTGTTTAAGACCATTCAGACCCTGCAGGCCGCCTATCCTCACCTTGAGATTATCCTTTCTTCCGGCTATCCGGAGTACATCATAAAGGATGACGGAACTGTCGAGTACGGATACACTTCGTACTACGGCGGAACCGGCATGGACGACGAAAACTACGGAACCCAGTCCATGTATGCCCAGATCGAAGCATATGTGGCTTTGAGCACTCTTGTAACCTACATCGATAACTTCTACTGCGGCATTAATGAAGAAAACATTCACGACTATGTGGATCAGCAGAATCTCACGGACGCGGGCATCGAACTTATCGGCAATCATATAGTGGATGTACTTAAACGGATGGAATAGCCTCTTTGCTTGAAAGCCGTCGGCAAAAATGATAAAATAATATGATGTGCAATTTGTGATTTTTTGGAGGCACCAATGAACGAACGCGACAATCTGATCGAAGATAACGGCGAAGAAGTCATCCTTCTTATGGATGCCACTGCTCCTTTGCCTATGGATAAGATCAAGCAGGAAGAAAAACGACGCGAAGAAATTAAACGTGAAGAAGCAAGGTATGAACAGCCTTGGCGTGATGAGGTAATACGGGAACAACCCAAGCGTGACGGGTTAAGATGGGAACAGCCGAGACAGGAAGGCTTAAGATGGGAGCAGCCCAAGCAAAAGCCCCTTCACTTAAGCGAGATCGGCGAGGAGTTTGAGCCTCTCGACGACAGCGATGATCCCGATGATTACGAGGAATCTGCATTTTCCCGTTTCTTTTCCGGCAAGGGAGTTATGATCGCAGGTATTCTCGTTGCTCTAATAGCTCTTGCTGCAGGTGTATTTCTTTTCCTTAACAATACCGACAAAGAAAAGCCTGTTGACATTTCCGTACTGGGAAACAAGGTTGCAGCAATCGGCACCATCGGCGAAGCCAATATCTATGCCATTACCGAGGCAGCCGCAGCCAGAATGGAAGACTTAAAGGAAGCGGTCAAGGATTATAACTACAACGAAGCCGACAGCGAGAACGGCGTTACTACCGTAAACATCACTCTTACCACCATCCTTAAGGATATGAAGATCAAGTTTGTCAACTCCAAGGACAAGCTTATCGCCAAGGTTCCTTTTCAGGTTGAAGTAACCGATCCAAACGGCAAGAAGAGCACCTGGATCGACGAAGATAAAGACGGTATCATTTACGAGACAGGCCTTGAAGGTGGTTCCTATTACGTTAAACTGATCCCTCTTGACGGATACAACACCATGTACGATTTCTCCACTGCCAGTGACAAGTCCGTTTCCGTTAAGACCCAGCTTGATTATCAGAAGGTCGACGTTACCAACGAGATCAAGAAGTCCAATCAGGTCGACACGGAAAAAGAAGATACTGCAGCTCACGATACCGCTGTTGAATCCACACTCAGCGATACAGTGGCCTATGCTACTTCCGCACGAGTTGCAAGTGACGGTGGATTTACGGAGATCGACAGAAGCAACATCGCAGATCCCGTTACAGCTATCCTTAACAAGAACGAAGTAAGACTGCCTGTTATCAGGTTACTCAGCAATGCTCCTACTGTTGGACCGATCAATGTTGATAATACTTCCGCATCGGGCAACAACGAAGCAAAGGGAACAGCTACACTTACTGCGGCAAGTGACACGATTTATATAAAGAAAGACGGTGAAGCGTCAGGAACTCTTCACACAACAACCATAATTCCTACGGTTAAGATTGATGATCCCGGAAATACCGGTGCTTACGAAGACACAAAACAGAGGAAGTTCCAGATTTCTGACCTTAATGTAGCGACTATCGAAATGGGAGCTGACGGAAGCGCTGTTGTGACTGCAGTCGGCGTGGGTACCGCCAAAGTATTCTTTTCAACAGATATAGTAAAGCTTGGAAAGATCGAAACTATTTGGGCGGATATGGAGATCAAAGTTAAGGAGCCCACCGCAGGTTCAAGCCAGACTCCCAGCACCGGGACGACAGCTGCAAGTATAGAGATCTCCTCTTTTACAATTGATAAGACTACTCTTAACCTTAAAAACAATGACAGAGCCAAGCTTTCTTTCTCTGTTTCCGTTACCATTCCGTCGGGAAGCGATGTTACGGAGGATTTATCAAAGAGGACCTATCATACATCAGATATAAACGTTGCGGTTATCGAGCCAGACGGAACGGTTGTGCCCAAGGGAGAAGGAACTGCGATCCTTACTTTTACCGCAGAACTTTCAAACAGAACCAAAGCCACCAGTAAAGAGATCAAGGTCACAGTAACCGACGGCAAGTTAAAGGTAGCCCTTAACTATTCAACCGCCAAGGTAGTATTTATAGGCGGAGATACCTTCAAATATACAGCCACTGTTACCGGCTATACCAAGGACAGTAGTGTTAAGTGGTATGTGATGGAAGGAAGCGACAAGATCGAGATCAATCGCGAAACAGGTGAGATCAAGGCTCTTGCCGAGGGAACTGCCAAGATATGTGCCGCAGCTTCCGAAGACCAGAGTATCGGTGCTTACGGTACCGTTATAGTGCTTAAACATCCTAAGAACGATACCAC
>JAILHY010000057.1 GCA_024695575.1 Lachnospiraceae bacterium | reverse complement strand
CCACGATCCGGAGGTTACCACCGACTCCTTCTTTGACACTCCCTTTTAGTGGATGAAGGAACATTTTATAGAAAGTTTATATATCACGAAACTCAGTATTTATAAGGGTTACGACATATTTATTAGCACTCACGCAAAATGAGTGCTAATTTTATATTGACTTTCTTTTCACGGAGACATAGAATCTTCCCTGAGGAATCTCATAAGGGAAACCAAGGAGGCTACGGATATGAATAAACAAGGTACGCTGTCAATAAACAGCGAAAACATATTTCCCATAATCAAGAAGTGGCTCTACAGTGACCACGATATCTTTTACAGAGAGCTTATTTCCAACGGCTGCGACGCAGTCACCAAATTAAAGAAGCTTGCAATGATGGGCGAGTACGAACTTTTTGAAGGATACAAGGGAAGAGTCGATGTCGTATGCAATCCGACTGACAAGACACTTGTCTTTACAGATAACGGTCTTGGCATGACGGCAGATGAAGTTGAGGAATACATCAACCAGATCGCTTTCTCAGGAGCGACTGATTTTATTGAGAAATACAAGGATAAAGCCAATGAAGATCAGATAATCGGACACTTCGGACTGGGCTTCTATTCAGCTTTCATGGTTGCAACCGAAGTTCATATCGATACCCTTTCATACAAGAAGGACGCTAAGCCCGTTCACTGGGAGTGCGACGGCGGAACCGATTATTCCATGGACGAAGGTACAAAGGATACGGTAGGTACCACAATTACTTTGTTCCTTAACGATGACTGCCTTGAGTTCTGCAACGAATACAAGGCCCGTGAGGTTATTAAGAAATACTGTTCCTTTATGCCTACCGAGATCTACCTTTCCAAGGCTCCCGATCCCGGCGAAGAGACCATTAAGGCAAGCGAAAAGCTTGATTCCGATGTGGTCAAGGAAACCATCAAGGCCGAAAAAGAAGGCGAAGAGGACAAGTTAAAGATCGCTAAACGTCCCGAGCTTCTTAACGAGACCAATCCTCTCTGGACCAAGCATCCCAACGAGTGCACCGAGGAAGAATACAAGAAGTTCTACAGAGACGTGTTTAACGATTACAAGGAGCCTCTGTTCTGGATACACCTGAATATGGACTATCCTTTCAATCTCAAGGGAATCCTTTACTTCCCCAAGATCAACATGGAGTACGAGTCCATCGAAGGAACCATCAAGCTTTACAACAATCAGGTATTTATTGCCGACAACATCAAGGAAGTAATACCCGAGTTCCTGATGCTGCTTAAGGGCGTTATCGACTGCCCCGACCTTCCTTTGAACGTATCCCGTTCCGCACTTCAGAACGACGGCTTTGTAACCAAGATTTCCGAATACATTTCAAAGAAGGTTGCAGACAAGCTTTCCGGTATGTGCAAGACGGAAAAAGAAGAATACGAGAAGTACTGGGAAGACATCAGCCCCTTCATTAAATACGGCTGCTTAAAGGACGACAAGTTCTGCGAGAAGATGACGGATTACATTCTTTTCAAGGATATAGACGGTAAGTACATGACCTTGCCCGAGTGCCTCGAGGTTAAGCCCATCGATACCGAGGATGAGGAAGGCAAGGAAAAAGAATCTGAAGAAGCTAAGGCTAAGAATACAGAGGATAAGCCGGAAGATGAGGCTTCCAAGGAAGAAGAAAACGCCGAGGAATCCAAAGAAAAAGTCATCTACTATGTAACCGACGAGCAGCAGCAGAGCCAGTACATTAACATGTTCAGACAGGCTAAGATGACAGCCGTCGTATTAAGACACAATATCGACCAGCCTTTCATTTCACAGCTTGAAAGCAAGAACGAGAACATCAAATTCAAGCGTATCGATGCTGATGTAACCGATTCTCTTAAGACCAAGACTTCCAAGAAGGCACAGGAAGAGCTTGACAAGCAGTGCGAAGACCTTAAGAGTGTATTTACAAAGGCCCTTAAGAACGACAAACTCGTATTAAAGGCTGAGAAGCTTAAGAACAAGAAGGTTGCTTCGGTCCTCACTCTTTCCGAAGAAACAAGACGTATGGCAGACATGATGAAGATGTACTCCATGCCCGGTATGGATGCTTCCATGTTCGGCGCAGGCGGAGAGACTCTTATCCTAAATGCCAACCATCCTCTCTTTGAGTACATGGTAAGCCACAAGGACGAAGATATCTCGATGTTTGCAGAGCAGCTTTATGATCTTGCAAAGCTCCAGCAGAGCCCCTTATCCGCTGAGGAAATGTCGAGATTCGTACAAAGAAGCGGCGAAATACTGGTTAAGCTTACAGAGAAATAATATTAACCCGGATGGGATCCAAAGGATCCCATCCTTTTTTGTTGTTGACAGTAGTCTTTTGTGGTACAATATTCCGTATGAGAGCTACGGTTGAGCGCATCTTAAGCGGCAAATTTGATTATGAGAAAGGTTCGCTGGATATATCGGTTTCCAAGATCGAACTTTCTTTGTGCCCGGGTGAGGAATACACGGGTAGTTTTTTTGTGTCCGCAGGTAACGGAAGGCTCACCGAAGGCAGTGTCATCTGCCACGACAACCGCCTTGAACTCATTAATGATTCTTTTTCCGGGGCAAGTCAGGAGATAGGATACACCTTCTCAGCCAAGGGCCTTGAGGAAGGGGATGTGGTTCAGGGGGAGATCTCCATCATCTCCAATCAGGGGGAATACTACCTTCCCTACACGGTGACCGTGCTCAATCATACAGTTGATACCAGTCTTGGAAATATCCGCAATCTCTTTCATTTCACCAATCTTGCCAAATCAAACTGGGATGAAGCCGTAAAGCTTTTTTATTCAGACTCCTTTGTTAACATCCTTGCAGGCTCCGACAGGCAGTATTTAAAGACTTATCTGGGTCTTTCGAAGTACTACGGCAACGAGCAGAATGTGGAGGAGTTTCTTCTTACCATCAACAAGAAACACGCAATTGAATATATATGCGACAGGACGGACATAGTCCTTCATGATGTGGAAAGTACCGTAAGCGAGCAGGTGACCATTACCCGCAACGGCTGGGGATATACAAGACTATTCGTAAAGGCGGACGCGGATTTTATCGAGCTTTCCACGGATGATATTTCCGACGGGGATTTTGACGGAAGTTACCTGTTGTACGGGTTTACCATAGATCCCGAGAAGCTCCACGCCGGTAATAACTATGGCAAAATAACATTTTCAAACGCTTATGTTTCTTTTTCCGTTAATGTGACCGCGTCCAAGAATGAGCTTAACAAGCAGGATTTCTCCAAGTATGTGGAACTTTGGCACCTGCGCCTTGATCTTATGACTTATTTTGAGGCTTTCAGAAGCCGAAAGATAACCATGGACAGCTGGATCGCCGAATCCGACAGGATAGTTGACAGGATGCTCACCCTTAACGAGCGTATGAGCCTTGCAAAGCTTTACAAGGCCCAGATACTCATTGCCGGAGAGCGTTTCAACGAGGCTAAGTGGATCCTTGATCAGGTGGAGAACGATTATATCGAGAATAACCGCACACACTCTGCCAATTATGCATATTTACTGTATCTGAACACGCTTATTGACAGGGATGAAAGCTTCGTTAACGAAATGACGGCAATTGTGGCGGATCTTTACGATGAGGATCCCACTTCCGCGGATCTTGCATGGATTCTTTTGCATCTGTCGGAGGAACTGGCCCTCAGTCCAACCCGTAAATGGTTCTTTATCGAGCGACAGGTTGCGGAGCTTCACTGTACGAGCACGCTACTTTATGTGGAGGCACTTAGCCTTCTTTCCGCGGATCCTGCTATGTTAGTCAAGATGTCGCGGTTTGAGCTTATCATTATGCGTTATGCGGCGGCAAACAACCTTATCACCGTGGAACTTGCCCGCCAGTTTGTATACATAGCATCAAGGGAAGTTAAGTACAACAGGGCAATCTACGAGATACTTAAGGCCTGCTACGATGTGCTCCCCACGGACGAGACCGTCGAGTGCATCTGCAATTCTCTCATAGCAGGGGGTGTTACAGGTGAAGAGTATATCCAGTGGTATCTCCTTGCTATCGAGCGAAACTTAAGGATCACAAGGCTCTATGAGTTTTACATGGATTCCCTCAATCTTAACAAGGATTACAGCATTCCCAAGATGGTTTTCCTTTATTTTTCCTATGAATGCAATCTTTCGTGGGAAAGGGCGGCGTATCTTTACGACAGAGTCATAGAGTCAAAGGATGAGATGCCGGAGATCTACGAGTCCTACAGGCTTAAGATGGAGCGTTTTGTCACGGACGAGATGCTAAAGGGTCATATAAACAGGGATCTTGCCAAGGTGTACCGCTTTATCCTTCCGGATTTCTCCATCAGCGAGGATATGGGGGAGGCACTCTCCAGGCTTCTTTTTGTAAGACGGATCAAGGTAAACGATTCAAGGATCAGGAATATCGTTCTTTATCATAACAAAGAGATCGTGGAAACGGTTTATCCCATCACCGGCGGCGAGGCATACGTGCCCATTTACGAGCGGGATTACACTCTGATGTTTGAGGATATTCTTTCAAACAGATACATTAAGAGTGTGGATTACGACCTTGAGAAACTGATCGTACCGGGCAAGCTTTCCGAAATGATAGGGCAGGATGTGACCGGGAATATCGAATACGACGTTTACTGTGCCACAAGTGTACACGAATCGGGCTCTGAAAGCGATGATTTAAGGGACAGATATCTACGTATCATAGCTTCCGATGTGGTGGATCCCGAGTTTAAGAACGAGATCCGCGGTAAGCTCATGACTTACTGCTATTACAACGATCATATCAGGGATCTTGACGATATCCTTGACAAGGCCGAGCCTTACGAACTTAACAGGCAGATAAGGTCAGATGTGGTCAAATTCATGATACTTCGTGGCTTTTTTGACAAAGCATTTGACTGGGCCACGGAATACGGCGTCGAAGGATGCGATTTTAGCGATATCCTGAAGCTTTGCGAAAAGCTTATCTCAAGGGATGAATATATGGCCAGGGAAAGCCTTACGGACCTGGCGGCAACACTTTTCTTTTCCGGTAAATACGATGACATCACATTGCGGTATCTTGTGATCAATTACCGGGGAATGACCAAGAACCTTCGAAGGATCTTCAATGCAGCGAATATCATGATTCCCGAGCTTGCAGACATGTGCGGGCGGATGCTTGTGCAGATGATGTACACATCCTACTACGTTCCCGAGCGCATGGACGTGTTCAAGCGTTACGTCAAGCTTGGAGCGGATCCGGATATCAAACGGGCATTTCTCTATCAGTGTTCCTTTGACTATTTCGTCAAGGAGCAGCTCACGGAGGGCTATGTATTCGACGAACTTAAGGCTCTTGAGGAAAAAGAAGGCTCTCTCGATACCGTGTGCAAGCTTGCTTTCCTTAAGTACTGTTCCGAGAAGCCTGCCATGGACGCGGAGACCGTGAATACGGTAAGAAAGTACCTTGGAGAGCTGATGGATGCAGGCATCTGCATGACATTCTTCAAGGAATTTCAGGATGTGGAGCCGAGAATTGCAGGGTACTCGGACAAGACTCTCATCGAATATAAGACTGAACCCGGCCGCAAGGTATATATTCACTACATTGTCGAGACCGGTGATGATTCCACTGGCGAGTACGTCACAGAGGAAATGCCGGATGTTTACGGCGGAGTTCATGTCAAAGCCTTTGTGCTCTTTTTCGGTGAAAACCTTCTTTATTACGTGACTGAGAACACGGATACGGAGGAGATCCTGACGGAGAGTGGAAACATCGCAAAGAGCGATACCGGCGAGAATACTGATACAAGATTCAATGAGATTAACGACATAGCCATAGCGGGAACGCTTGGAGACTATGATACCGTAGAGAAGCTTCTTTACGAGTATTACAGAAACGATTATATAGTCAGAAACATGTTTAAGTTACAGTAGGGGTCAAAGTGGACAACGGACTTGGAGGAGAAAGAAAAGTAAATCCGGGTGAAATCGCGGTGGGCATAGACCTTACGGACACATATTCCCAGGTGAGTTACGGAATTGCGGACGCTAAGGATGTGGACACCCTTTCGGTGATCAACGGCGGGAACGAGTACATGATCCCCACCGCTCTTTTCAGGCGCAGAGAAGTTAATCAGTGGTATTTCGGCGCCGACGCGGTCCGTAATGCCGACGGAGACGGCTATTATGTGGACAGGCTCATCACCAGAGCAGAGGAAGGACAGGAGATAGTACTCGGTAACGAGCACTACAGGCCTTCTGCATTGATCGCGCTTTTCATAAGGCGCTTACTTTCCATGCTCAATATGCTGGCTCCCACCAACAGGATAGCCACACTGATGATCACCGTCGACAATCTCGACGATAACCTTGCTGCCGTTCTTTCTGAGGCTGTTGCGTCCTTAAGCCTTAACACGGACCAGGTTTCTTTCCAGAGCCACATGGAAAGCTTTTACTTTTACAATATCTATCAGCCTGCGGAGCTTTGGGGACACAGCGTGCTCCTGTTTGATTTCTCCGACGAATATCTTAAGTCTCTTAAGATGTCCTGCAATAAGAACACCACTCCCGTTGTGGCATTTGTGGACCCTGGATTTTATCAGAATGTGAAGGTATCAAAGGTTAAGAACCTCCTTCCGGACAGTATGGACGCAAGGGAGGCAGACGCAGCGTTTCTTGAAATAGCCAGAGCGCAGTCTTCCAACCAGGTTCTTTCCGCAATCTACTTTATCGGTGACGGCTTCAACAGAGAGATATACAAGAATTCGCTTGCTTTTCTCTGTACCAGGGGAAGAGCTTTCGAAGGAAACAACCTGTATTCAAAGGGAGCCTGTTACGCAGCCAAAAACAAGATCTATCAGACCATTATCAGCGAGAATCACGTTCTTCTCGGTAACGATAAGCTCAAAGCAAATGTGGGGATCAACGTGCTTAAGCAGGGGCAGAATTCCTATCTTCCTCTCCTGGACGCCGGTGTTAACTGGTTTGAAGTGCGTAAATCCTGTAAGATCATATTAAACGAGGGCAACAAGGTTAATCTTGTGATCACGCCCATGACGGGCCGTAATCCCGAAATTGCGGAAATAACCCTTTCGGATCTTCCCAAGCGTCCGCCCAAGACCACCAGGCTTCACATTAGCGTCCGAATGCAGTCGGAAAGCCGTATGGAGGTTAAGATCAAGGATCTGGGATTCGGGGAGATGTTTCCCTCCAGCAAGCTTGAATGGACGGAGGTGATCGTCATATGATCTGGCAGGCAATCGCTCCTGTGGGAAGAGAAGCCGAGAACCCCTATTATTTCGAGAAACTATATATCAACATCTATTCCATCGAAGAGCTTTGCTATGCGCTTTTCGAGAATGCCTTTCTTATCGATAACGACATAGTTGACAAGGGGCTTGCGGACTGGATATACAAAGAATGCGGACTTACGGATCTTGCTAGTACGCTCTATTCCCTTATCAACCAGCATGTTCAGGCGGTTGCTTTTGTGGGTACGATCCTTGATTATGTGGGATATTACTCGCCCGAGGAGATAAAGAAAGCGGAGAGCATATTAAGGCTCAACGTTTCCATGAGCGTATTCGACAAGTGGAAGGCCAAAGCTGATTTTCTTTTTGAAAACAAGCATTATAAGCTTGCTATCAAGGAATACGAGAAGATCCTAAAGAACATCGGCGATGATGAGACCGACCTTATAAGCAGGGTTTACAACAACATGGGTGTGACCTACATGGCGCTTTATTTCATGGATAAGGCGGCGGAGTGCTTTAAGAAAGCCTGGGAAACTGACGGTAACGAAGAGGCCTTCAGACACTATATCGCAGCCATGAGGATCAAGCTTCCGGAGAACGAGTACATAAGATTCGTTTCCGAAAACGAGCAGGTATCCAAATACGCAATTGAAGTGGAAAGCGCCTTTGAAGAGGCCAAGCTTACTTTTGAAGAATCGGAAAAAGCAAAGAGCATGAAGGAGCTGTCTGCTCTTAAAGATACCGGAAATGCAGGACTTTACTACGAGGAAACCAATCGCTGTATCGCAAGGCTAAAGAGCGACTACAGGGATGTCTGTCTGGAAAGCGACTAAGGTATGGGATTCTTTTCCAATTTGTTTAAGCGAAAACATAATACCCCCGAGTACGACGAAAGCTCCTGGGACAAGATCCTGGAAGAAAAAAGCGAACTCGACATGAAGGATCCGGTGGTGCGGGAGCAGTATGTCATGAACTGCCTTGAGCAGATGCATGATGCTTCCACCGAGCTTGACAGGATCAACAACGAATATGCGGTGGTCACGGGTTATCTCACCGACATGGAAGATGTTGAAAGCCTGCCAAAGGACGTGAAGGACGAGCTTTCGGCCATAGCCGGCCATATTAAGAAGCTTCGCCAGAACCACGATGCCTACGTGCTTAAGCCAAGCCTCATGACTGAGGAGGAGTTCGGCCGGATGGAGCGTATCGCGGACATCGCGGAGGAAGGTATAGAGAAGCTTTCCAAAGAAGAGGACTACAAGGAGAAGGTCAAGCGGGACTTAAAGCGCATCGACAAAGAAAGAAACGCTTACGAGTTCAGGCGCAGGGACATTACGGCTTCTATCGACAATTCCAGGGGCGTAGCCACCATTGTCATGGTTTCCGCGGTTCTTTTGATAGTGATCCTTTTTGCGCTTCAGATTCTTTTGCATTTTGATGTTACCATCGGGTATTATCTTACGGTGATATTCGTTGCGGTGGCAGTGACGGTGATCTATCTTAAGTACGCAGACAGAGTCCGTGAAAAGAAATCCATCGACAACACCATAAACGAGCTGATCCTTCTTGAAAACAAGGTTAAGATACGCTACGTTAACAACAAAAATCTGCTTGATTATCTCTACACCAAGTATGATGTGTCGAGCGCTGCGGAGTTAGAGGATCTTTTCGAACGTTATCAAAAAGAAAAAGTGGACCGCAGGGAATTTGCCAAGAATCAGGCAGCTTATGAGGACGAGCTTGAGAGGCTTTTAGCCATTTTAAAGAAGCAGAAGCTAAGCTACCCCGATGTGTGGATCCACCAGACCGATGCCCTTCAGGATCCAAGAGAAATGGTGGAAATAAGACCCCGCCTCATCGGCAGGCGCCAGAAATTACGAAAGCAGCTTGAATACAACGAATCGGTGGCCATTGAAGCCGGCGACGAGATCAAAACGATAATAAAGGATTATCCGGAATATGCGGAATCAATCCTTAAAATAGTAAATCAATATGAAAGTTAGAGGAGAGAACATGCCTACAGACATTTATCAGAGCCCCCTTTCGGAGCGTTACGCCAGCAAGGAGATGCAGTATATTTTTTCGCCCGACATGAAATTCAAGACCTGGAGACGCCTCTGGATCGCACTTGCAGAGACGGAAAAAGAACTGGGTCTTAACATCACCGACGAACAGATCGCCGAACTTAAGGAACATGCCGAGGACATCAACTACGATGTTGCCAAGGCGCGTGAAAAAGAAGTAAGACACGATGTTATGAGCCATGTGTACGCATACGGCGTACAGTGCCCCAAAGCAAAGGGAATAATCCACCTTGGAGCTACCAGCTGCTATGTTGGTGACAACACGGATATCATCGTTATGAACGAAGCTCTTAAGCTCGTTCGCCGCAAACTTGTGAACGTTATCGACGAGCTTGCTTCTTTTATCGATGCAAACAAGGCAGTGCCTACACTTGCTTTTACCCATTTCCAGCCCGCTCAGCCTACCACTGTAGGTAAGAGAGCGACTCTCTGGACCCAGGAATTCATGATGGATCTTGAAGATCTTGATTATGTGCTTTCGACTCTTAAGCTCCTTGGATCCAAGGGAACCACGGGAACACAGGCTTCCTTCCTTGAACTCTTTGAAGGAGACCAGGAGAAGATCGACAGGATCGATCCCATGATAGCTGCCAAGATGGGCTTTAAGGCCTGCTATCCCGTATCGGGCCAGACCTATTCACGTAAGGTCGATACAAGAGTACTTAACATCCTTGCGGGAATCGCAGCAAGCGCCCACAAGATGTCCAACGATATCAGACTTCTTCAGCACCTTAAGGAAGTGGAGGAGCCCTTCGAAAAGAGCCAGATCGGTTCTTCCGCAATGGCATACAAGCGTAATCCCATGCGAAGTGAGAGAATCGCTTCTTTGTCACGCTACGTGATCATCGATGCACTGAATCCTGCCATCACCAGCGCTACGCAGTGGTTTGAAAGAACTCTCGATGACTCCGCCAACAAGCGTCTTTCCATACCGGAAGGTTTCCTTGCGATCGACGGAATACTGGATCTTTGCTTAAACGTTGTGGACGGACTTGTGGTATATCCCAAGGTCATCGACAAGCATCTCATGAGCGAGCTTCCTTTCATGGCTACCGAGAACATCATGATGGATGCGGTAAAAGCAGGCGGAGACAGACAGGAACTTCACGAGAAGATCCGTACGCTTTCCATGGAAGCCGGCAAGAACGTCAAAGTCGAAGGACGCGACAATAACCTGCTTGAACTCATTGCGGCGGATGAAAGCTTCGGATTGTCCCTTGAAGAACTTAAACTTCTGATGGAGCCTTCGAAGTACGTGGGACGCGCAACGCTGCAGTGTGAGAAGTACCTGGCGGAGTTCGTAAGGCCGGTGCTTGAAGCAAACAAAGAAATACTGGGAGCGACGAGTACGATTAACGTGTAAATAAGTGAGCAGACGCCTGACAAATCAATTTCGAAGGCCTTTCGAAACGTATGCCGTGTGGCTTTTACGGCGGGCACACGGGATTCGAATCAGCCGAGAAATTGTTATTTGACAGGTGGCTGCGTTATTTAGGGGTATTTCAATGATCAAAAATATAGTTTTCGATATAGGCAACGTCTTAGTCAATTTCGCCTGGCAGGATTATTTCCACGGCCTCGGCATCGAAGGCGAGACCTTCGATAAGGTAGTGAAGGCTACGGTCCGTTCTTCTGTATGGAACGAGGTAGACCGCGGTGTTAAATCTGACGATGAGCTCCTTCGGGCCTTCATTGACAACGATCCCTCCGTAGAGGATGCGATCAACAAGGTCTTTGAGAACATCCATGATATGCTCATTCAGTTTGAGTATGCCAAGGGTTGGATCATCGATCTTCAAAGAAAGGGCTACAAGGTTTATTGCCTTTCCAACATGTCCTACAAGGCAACGAGAGACTGCGCGGATGCTCTTGATTTTCTGCCCATGCTTGACGGCTACATCCTCAGCTGTGACGTTAAGACCTGTAAACCCGAGCCTGAGATTTATAAGGCCCTCTTTGACAAGTATTCGCTGAAACCTGAGGAATGCATATTCATTGATGACCTTTCGGCCAACATAAATGCTGCCAAAGAAATGGGAATGCACGGCATAGTCTTTAAGGATCTTAAGACCGCCACCTCGGAGATAGAGAGGATCGTAGCAGAGAACGCGGGTGAGTTTAAGTCAAAGTACAGTAAAACACAGCGCGTTGCGGCTCTTGTTACGGTGATACTGATAGTCGCTTTGTATCTTGCCAATCTTATTCTTGCTTTTATCAATACCGATGCGGCAAGAAAGATGTTACGGGCAACTCTCGGGTTGACCATAGGACTTCCCATCCTTGCCTGGATCTACATCTGGATGATAGGAAAGCTTACTCATAAGGATACCATTGCGGACTTTCACTTTTTTGAGGACAAAACCAAATGATCACAGTAGACGAAAAGAATCTGACCTTTAAGCTTGACACTCCGAATACATCTTATGTGTTCGGAGTTATTGACGGAAAATACCTTTGCCACTTTTATTACGGAGCAAAAGTAAGTGATACGGACCTTTCCTTTCTTCTTCCCGATATAAGGGTTCCAAGCCTTAACAAGCGAGATAAGCTTGCTTTCATGGATCTTGCTTATTTTGAGTATCCAACGGTTGGAGTGGGAGACTATAGACCTGCGGCTCTTGAGATTGAAAGTGACAACGGCGCCAGAGTGTGCGAGCTTAATTATGTAAACCACAAGTTCATTCACGGAAAGCCGGAACTTAAAGACCTTCCCGCAACCTTCGGAGCGGACACTGATTCGGAAACTCTGGAGATTACACTGGAAGACAAGTGCGCAGGAGTTAAAGTTAAGCTCCTTTACTCCGTATTTGAGGGAATAGACGCCATAACCAGGAGTGCGGAGGTAGTTAACACCGGATCCGAAAGATTATATATCAACAATATTATGTCAACCGCCCTCGACCTTCGAAACGAGTCCTTTAACCTGCTGACCCTCGGCGGTTCCTGGGGCAGGGAAAAGAACATAGAGTATAGACCGGTAGGCCGCGGTTTCCAGGGAGTTTCTTCGGAACGTGGTATTTCAAGTGCACAGGAGCATCCCTTTATTGCACTGACTACTCCGGAGATCACTGAGGATGCGGGCCGGGTTTACGGCTTTAACCTTATTTATTCGGGCAATTTCGAAGCAATGGCCAAGCTTGACCAGTTTGACGGTGTAAGAGTCAGGATCGGTATCAATCCCGCCACTTTCAGATACGAGCTTAAGCCGTCCGAAAGCCTTCAGAGCCCCGAAGCGGTAATGGTTTATTCGGATGCGGGACTTGGCAGGATGACAAGGACCTTCCACGATCTTTACAGGAAGCACCTTATCAGGAGCCCTTATCTTCATAGTAAGCGCCCCATTCTTATCAACAACTGGGAAGCAACTTATTTTAACTTTAATACGGACAAACTCATCGATATAGCAAGACAGGCCGCCAAATCCGGTATTGAGATGCTGGTTATGGATGACGGCTGGTTCGGAAACAGATTTGATGACAACAGGGCTCTTGGCGACTGGAAGGTAAATGAAGAGAAACTTCAGGGCGGTCTTGCGCGCCTTGTTAAAGAAGTAAATGATCTTGGACTTAAGTTCGGTATCTGGATGGAGCCTGAAATGGTCTGCCCGGATTCCGACCTTTACAGAGCTCATCCCGACTGGGCTATTCAGGTTCCGGGAAGGGAGCCGGGGCTTGCAAGGACCCAGCTTGTTCTTGACATCACCAGGCCCGAAGTATGGGATTACTGCTTTAGCTGTATAAAAGAAACCTTAGGCAGTGCCAACATTGAATATCTTAAGTGGGATATGAACAGACCTCTTGCGGATGTTTATTCCGCAGGACTTCCCGCAGACAGGCAGGGCGAATTCTTCCACAGATACGTCCTTGCCCTTTACAGGATGCAGGAGGAGGTTTTGAAGGCCTTCCCGAAGCTTCTTTTGGAAAACTGCTCATCAGGTGGCGGCAGGTACGATCCCGGCATGCTCTATTACAGTCCTCAGGTCTGGGCGAGTGACGATACCGATGCGGTGGAACGCCTTAAGATCCAGGAAGGAAACATGCTTATATATCCTCTTTCCTCCATCGGCGCCCATGTTTCGGACTGCCCCAACCACGGAACGGGTAGGACCACACCCTTTGATACAAGGGGCGATGTAGCACTATTCGGAACCTTCGGATACGAGCTTGATATCACCGGGATCTCCGATGA